>JASHVB010000122.1 GCA_030039695.1 Acetobacteraceae bacterium | reverse complement strand
GCCTCGCCGACAACGCGTTCGGCCAGTTGCGCCGCAACATCGATCACGTGCTCGCAGTTGTCGAGGACGAGAAGAACCTTCTTATCGCGAATATAGTCCAGCACACTGGCGACCGGGTCTTCGTCTCGTACGTTTAATCCGAACTCAGATGCGATCATGTCCGGCACGAGGAGTGGATCGGTCAGCGCGGTCAGATCGACGAAGCACACTGCTCCGTTGAAGCCGGTGAACAGCGCGTCGGCAACCGCTATGGCGACTCTCGTCTTGCCCATGCCGCCCGGTCCGACGATGCTGAGGAATCGGCATGCTATCAATTGCGCGGACAGGGTACGAACGATGTCATCGCGGCCGATCATTCGGGCCAACCGCGATGGGAGTGTTTGGATCTGATTGGTAACGGCCGGCTGGACGACCGCCGCGGCGGGCTGCGCGGTCGAACGGCTCACAGACGCGACAAAACTATAACCTCGACCAGGGACATTGATGATATAGCGTACCCCGGTACACCCATCGCCGAGCGCCTTGCGGAGACCTGCCACTTGAACGCGAAGGTTTGCCTCCTCCACTTTTACATTCGGCCAAGCTCGGGTGATCAGCTCTTGTCGAGTGACGACCTCTCCAGCCCGTTCTGCGAGCGTGATCAGAATGTCAAGCGCGCGGCCACCAAGCAGTATGGGATCATTTCCTCTCTTGAGGACCCTTTCGGTCACAAACAAACTAAATGGACCAAACGAAAGCGTATCGCTTGCTCGTCCACCATCGTGATCAGCCATGTGCAACTCATCCACTCAAGCTAGCGGGGGATGGCATAGAAGGGCGCAGCAATGAGTTCCGCAGGTTCGGTCCTCGCGCCGCGTCCGGTGACGCAGTGAGACGAAAATACTTACCCGACCGTCTCGACGACGGAAGTTGACCTGGCTAGCGACAGCGGTTTCTGTGACTGATGCATTGAGTCCGTGAGCGCACCGTCCACCACTACAGCTACCGGGTACAGGTCTTGAGAAACTGGGCAGGCCGGACCATAGCGATTCGCCGGCACATGCCCGTCGGAATGATGGTCGACACACCCCCACCCGGCACGTACCACAGCAATGCTCAGCGCAAATGGCAACAGAGTGGTCATGCACTGAGGTCGAGCAAGTGCGACCACACAGCGTACCCGGCAATGTCGCCTGCGGACCGCTTGCTGGTTTGCGACTTGTTGTCGCCATCGGAGGGGGCCTTGCCGTGACCACGCCAACAGGGTAGGGCCGCGAGGTATCGATATCGATCATCGGAACGGAAAGCATGGTCAACGATTACGCCTGCCAGCTAGCGAATCGCTTACCAGCTCATTGGAGAGATTACTTGCAGTCAGTGAGACCTGAATCGCCGCGCTCGTGGATGACGATATCGCGGACCAGGCGGGGGGTGGTACCGAAAGCAACACGGCCGCCACGGTTGAGCCTGCCGTCTTGGTATGCAATCGTTGTCCACCGGTCATCGGCAGCTTTTTGACCGGGACATCAAAGCTTCGCCCGCGGCAGATTGTTCGGCGGCACAGAAGGTCGCCCCATTCCGGAATACGGCCTCCCGAAGTCCTGCCTGGCACCTTGTTCGGGTGTTGCCAAGTCGGTCGCGGCGGGCGGTCACGGCGACTCCGCGCCCGCGGATCCGTCGAGCTGAACAAGCTGTCACCAATCCGGTCGTCGCCGACTTAACAGACGTGACCGCTTGTGCCGTGACAGATGACAGATCATCCTGGGGATCGAGGATCGTAGGCGCTCGCTTATCAGCCCGGTCGTTGTTCAAGAAGAAGGACGCGCGATCCCTTGTCATGTCAGGGGCGGATTAGCTGAGTAATCTGCGTGCTGATGTCCTGGTCGATGCTGTGATCAAGATTCAAACAAATAGCATCTGCCCAGCGACTTTCGACGGCCGCCACTGCAGAGTCGAAACCAAAGCTTCCGGATGCAACCAACACATTTGGGAAGGCACGCCGCAAGCGTGCAGCGGGGCTGGGAAAAACGATGCCTTCTTGGGGCGTTCCGCTAACGGTCGTACCGGAGAGATGCACATAGGCGATCTCATAGGCCGAAAAGACTTCCAAGGTCTCCTCGAAGGCAAGCAGAGCGCTTGTGTCCTCCCCACGTGCGGCAAATGGTGCCAGACGCACCCCCAACCTCTCACTTGTCCAGTGAGAGGCCAACCCGGCGATCGCATCCGTCAGAGAAGAAAGTGCGGCACGAAGCTCCTTGTCGGGGTTTTCGGCGAAGTAGTGTTGCGCGTTCCGGCGACCCAGAATGTCACTAATGTTGCTCCCGGCTCCTTCGAGTTCGATCCCGTCGAAGCCCGTATCCAGGGTGCGCCTGGCGAGTAATTGTGCATCTTCTTCACAAGAAACCGACGATCCCTCGAGGCGCATCACGACGAACTGGCCGGCGCGGTGTAATCTGTCGACCACTTCCTTCCACATCTTAATTGCATTCGCCACGTTGACCGAACGCCGCATGTCGGTCCTTTCGCGCTGTTCATCTCCACTGATTGGAAGAATTATGACGAGCGTACCTTCGCGTATGCTCTCCAGGATGCCTAGGCCGGAATATTCCCCACGTAGATAGGCACTGGGTGTCAGAGTGCACTCGAGCACCACACGATGACTGAGTTCCAGCGTGCCGACGCTCAGCGGTGTGAAAAGCTTGATCATGGTCTCGTTGTGTACCCTTAATGATAAACCGACGGGCGCTGACCCGACAAACGTGAAGGCTTCTGAGTTGTCCAAGCGAAGCGTCGTCCGGCGGCAACGAGTAGACAAATAAAAGGATGTAAAACCAGATAAGCTCGATATTTGAGGTACCTTTGTGCCTCCCTATCGTGCGTCACGCAGCGACTCGAGCGGTCGGCGGGGCGTCAGACCTGAGGTGCAACGGTCTGACCTTCGCGCCGGGGGGATGGGGCATCTCAAGCGCGGTAGTCCCCTGTTACACCGTCGCATTGTCGGAGAAGTGCTTCAGGAACGGTCCACCTCCATCCGATCTCCGTCCACATCCGAAGCCTCCCGAGAAGGACCGTTTCGCCCCTTGTCTTGGCTGAGTGGCGGTCACAGGTTGGCGTCCATGGCAAGTCGTTATGGGTCGTCAGCGAAGGCAAGTGCAGTTTTGACAAGGCCATCCAGTAGCGCGGGGTCGAAACGCGTTCGCGCCAGGACACGGACGCCTGTCATCACGCCGGGTACGATGCTGTGCCGAATCGCCACCCGCTGTCGGACGTGTGATGGGCATGATTAAGAGCGGCATGCCGTTGCCGGAGCGGTCGCGAGGTGCGAATCAATCCACCCTTCCCGCTCAACCGGAGAGCTCCTTCTTTCGAGGCCTAATCGTCGGATATGAACCAGCGGCGACAATCCCGCCCTAGCGGCTTGCGCAGACGGCACGTTCATGGGAACATTGCCTTCGATGACGCCATCGTGAGGTGTTCTGTTGCCACGGCCAATGGGCCAGACCTTTGCCCCTCAGCTTGACGATAACGTGGCTTGGGACCGAAGCGTGACATCAGCAAATCAGCGCGCTGACCGAAGCACGGTCGGAGGTGCCCCCGATTCAGTGCAGAAAGACTATCTGTTTGGCGGCTTCCGTCTTTCGGTGTCCGCGCGGGTGCTGCTCCTACACGACGAGCCGGTCAGGCTCGGGAGCCGGTCATTCGACCTTTTGGTTGCACTCGTTGAACGCGCCGGCGAGATCGTCTCGACTGCCGAACTGCAATCATCGGTCTGGCCCAATCTCAACGTTGACCAAGCCAATGTACGCGTGCAGATTGTAGGGCTTCGTAAAGTGCTCGCGTCAGATCCTGCGTGCAAGCGTTCCATTGACACAGTTCCTCTCCGTGGCTACTGCTTTATCCTTCCGGTCGCGCGCGGCGCGGCAACTGCCAGCGAACAGGTTCCGCTGGCGCGGCAGCAAAGTGCGGAGCCGCAGCACAATCTCCCCATCCTGTTCGTGACGCCGGTCGGACGAGAGGCCGAAATCGCGCTTGTGACTGAGTCTCTGAGCAAGCAGCGACTTGTTACTATTGTCGGCCCTGGGGGAGTCGGCAAGACCACAGTTGCTCTTGCCGTCGCGCATAGTATTACTTCCAGATTTGCAGACGGCGTCTGCTTTGTGGATTTGTCTTCGACGGCCGAGCAGTCTCTCACCACAGTGAGCGTTGCCGCCGCGCTCTCGATCGGCTCATTCTCTCAGGATCCCGTTGCAGCCATCATCGCGCATCTGCAGGATAAGCAGATGCTTTTGCTACTTGATACCTGCGAGCATGTGCTGGATGCTCTGGCAGAGTTCGCCGAAAAGGTGCTTTCGCGGGTCACGGATGTTCGCATCCTCGCGACAAGCCGCGAAAGTCTTCGCGCGACTGGCGAGCGGGTCCATCGACTGCCGTCGCTTTCAGTGCCCCCACCAGGAGAGACTCTTGGCATCGCCGCAGCGCGGGATTACTCGGCCATTAATCTGTTCGTTGAAAGAGCCAAGGACGCGGGGCAATTCGAACTGAACGAGCAAAATCTGGCACTGGTCGCGAACATTTGCAGCTGCTTGGATGGTATTCCGCTCGCCATTGAGTTTGCGGCCGCCCAGGTGCCCGAACTTGGCCTGCAAGAGATTTTCGCCCGCCTTAACGACCGGTTCTCGATGCTGACGAATGGCCGTCGAACCGCTTTGCCTCGGCACCGAACGCTGGCTGCCACTTTGGATTGGAGCTATGGGCTGCTGTCCGCGGACGAACAGGCAGCGCTTCGGGCGGCATCCGTCTTCCCAGGCGCGTTCTCGCACGACGCCGTCGCAGCCGTCCTTGGTCAGGAGAACGGCAGCTCAGTGATCAACGCCCTCTCCCACCTGTTCGCAAAGTCAATCCTCTCAGCAGACCTATCGACCGGACGCGCGCTTTATCGCCTGCTCGACACAACACGCGCGTACGCACGCGCAAAGGCTTCGGAGGAGGGGGAATTACCGAATATTCATCGCGCCCATGCCAGATATATCGCACGCGTATTCGAGAGAGCCGACGTAGAAGCAGAAGAGCAAAGTCCGGATACCTGGCTCACGACGTACGGGCAATATCTCGCTGATGTGCGTGCTGCTCTCGACTGGGCGATGGGGCCTGGGGGGGATCCCCTGGCCGGTGCTGATCTGACAGCCTCGACCGTTCCGCTATGGACCCATTTGTCATTGCTGAACGAGCTACGTAGACGGATCGAGACAGCTCTACAGCAGACTGAATTGAATTGTGCTGGTGATGGTGTTCGTGAGCTGAAACTCCTGGCGGCACTGTCCAACGCTACCATGAACCTATTTGGTCCGACTGACCAGACGTTGGAGATCTGCCGCTCCGCGCTAGAGATCGCAGACAGGATGCGGAACCCAGGCTACCAGGTGCGCGCACTGCTTGCTTTGTGGAATGGCTGTTTCAGCAACGGCGAGTTAGAGGCGAGTCTTGGGCTCGCGGAACGATTTGTGGCTGCAGCGCAAGCTCTTGGCCGGGCCGACGTCCTCGTCGGCTACCGACTTATTGGCGTCTCACGGTTCTATCTTGGAGACGTCACTGAAGGCAGGCGTCGCCTGGAGACCGTGGTCTCCGAATACGGAGCGACACAACATCATGCTCATATGGCGCGGTTCGTGTTTGGCCAACACGCGAGCGCGAAAGGACTGCTGGCGTCCATGCTCTGTTTCCAGGGGGTGCACGAGCGGGCAATGATGCTCACACGAGAGACCGTGGACGACATCCTAAGGGACAATCACGCATTGACGATATGCGGCGTCCTTGGCACAACATGCATCGCCAACGCGATCTACACTGGCCATATAGACGAAGCCGAAAGTTACACTGCGATCCTGCGTGATACCGCCCGACGGCACGATCTGCAACGTTGGGAGGTTGTTGCGTGGGGGTACGACGGCGTATTGCTTTCTAGGCGAGGTGACATCGAAGGCGGTGCCCGTGAGCTGTTCCGCGCCGTAGAACGAGCAGATAACAAAGCAAATATTCGTTACATGATCATTTTGTGCGAGTACTGCCAAGCGCTGGGAACGTTGGGCGACATTACCGGGGGTATTGGGCTTGTGGACGATGTCATCGCTCGCCTACGAGAGACTCGTGAGCTCTGGTATTTGCCCGAATTCCTACGCTGTCGGGGGAACCTGCTGCGAGCAGGAAATCGAAGCCTTCAGGAAATTAGAACGGCCTTTATCGACTCTCTACAATTGAGTGAGCAGATGGGGGCGTTGACTTGGCGCCTACGGACGGCTGTAGATTACGGCGACTTCCTCGCGAGCGTTGACCGGATTGGCGAGGCTCGTGAACTGATGCAGAGCGTAGTGTCGTTGTTCAATGAAGGCGGCGATACTGAGCCCGTGCGCGTCGCCCGTGCACTATTAAAAAAAATGACTCCACCCTTTGACGCTCAGCGGAATTGACCCAGGTTTGCTCAACGGCATTGACCCGGGCGGGTGCTGAGGTTTGAGGGGTCAAATTTGAGCATGGCTTATAGAAGCGGCGGCGGGGGGGAAGGAGAGCGGATTGGGTTCTGTCGGCCGGCGATCGGCTGTGACGGCGATGACCGCAGAGTCGCACGTTCAGGGAGCGCGCGAGGGAAGCGGTCATGTGCGGGCAGCGCCGGTGTCTGACGTGCGGGGAGAGATTTAGCCCGCGTCCGCAGAACCGGGGTCAGCGGCATTGCAGCAAGGCGGCGTGCCAGCAGGACCGGCGTCGCCGCTGGCAGAGCGAGAAGCAGCGGACGGACGCGGACTATCGGGACAACAAGCGGCGCGCGCAGCAGGCGTGGGCGGCGAAGCAGGCCCGGTATTGGCGGGCCTGGCGCGATCGACACCCTGAGTATTGCGAGCGGAACCGGGCGCAGCAGGCGGAGCGCAACCGGCGACAGCGTTCGGCGGTGATTGCAAAGAAGAACGCGTCAGAGGCGGATTTGAGTGTTCCGTCAGGGGTTTACCGTCTGCTGCCGGCGGGCGGCG
>JASHVB010000121.1 GCA_030039695.1 Acetobacteraceae bacterium | reverse complement strand
GGACGCGGCCATATTTCCGCAGCTCCGCGATCGCAAATACGACATCATCGGAAGGGATAGCCAATCCAAGCCCGATTGAACCGGTGCTGGCCGCGTTCGGTGTGACCAGCTCGGTGTCCACACCGATCACCTTTCCTTGCAAATCGAACAGTGGCCCGCCGGAATTTCCGTGGTTGATGGCAGCATCGGTCTGGATGAAGTTGTCATAAGGCGATTCGCCCGTGTTGCGGTTGAGTGCGCTGACAATGCCGGAGGTCACCGTTTCGCCAAAGCCAAGCGGGTTCCCGATCGCCAAAACCTTGTCGCCGACGTGCACCGCTTCGCTATTTGCGAACTCTACAGTCGGAAGAGGCCGTTTGGCGTCAACCTTCAACAGTGCGATGTCGATCGCAGGCGGATGGCCGATCACATTCGCAGGTAGCCGGGTCCCGTCACTCAATGTGACCATAATGGAAAACGCATTGATCACGACGTGGCGGTTCGTGACGATATAGCCCGAACGGTCGACTACAAAGCCAGATCCAACGAAGTCAGCTTCGCCACCACTCTCGGTTCGCCCAACTCCGGTTTCCGACGACGCTACGGGCGTCATGGTCCTGACCGTGATGTTGACCACAGCGGGCCATAACCGCGCGACAAGATCAGCATAACCTTCACTGGTTGACGAGGCTTGCGACGCTGCCGGGGAAAGGCAGATGACCATTCCCACGGTCAATGTGGGTAGCCACTTGGAGGAGACGAACTGCCGCGCGGCGATTGCTTGCCTCTGCTTGGGGCGAGCACGACGTTCTAACATGTTGCATCCTCCTTCGTTGGATCCCCCATCGATCGATCGGCCTGCCTGTTCGCGCGCTACAGCTTATACAGCACGATCCTGTTACGTCGCATCGTTGTAGGCTGCTGATCCACAAAGCTGCCGCCCATGTCGATTGGAACACGACCCCGCACGAACCGCGGGGCTCGCCGGCGCTATTTTGGGGTGCGTGTCAGCGACCGCCGCGTCCACGATCAGGGCTGGCCGATATCCCGACGGCCTTGGCCACCGAGCAGTTGTTCCGCCTCGCCTGGAGACACGAGTTTTCCGAGCTTGCCTAACTCGTGCAGGTCGCCGCCGACCTCAATCCGGATCGACTGATCGATCCCACCGACATTGAACGGGGAAAACCCACTGGCAATGATGAGCCTCGCGACGACGCGTCCCGCTTGCGGGTAGTCGGTGGCGTAGAACAGTACGGCCGGGTCGGGCGTGCGGTTGGCGGCGCTCGCGAGGGACTGCGCACTCAGAGTTCCGAACGCCTTCACGGGCTCCGCATTGTCCGGCAGCAGTCCAGCGATGATCATGCCCGCGGACTGGTGCTCGGCAATCGTCTTCCTGAAGCCACCATTGCCGTCCGGTACGATGGGGTTGGACGGATCGACGACAATCTTGCCCGAGAGCGCGCCGCGGTTGACGGCCAACATCTCTCTGATCGTGTCGAACCAGATCGCCAGGACGACGACGTCAGCTAACCTGATCGCGTCAGCGACAGGCACGACGTTTGTTCGAGGCCCGAGCCTGGTTGCGAGCTGCTGGGCCTTGTCGAGGTTTCGCTCGGATACGATCACATCGACTCCGCCGGCGGTCAGCCGGGTGGCGAGGGTCGCTCCAATGTTTCCCAGCCCGATGATTGCTATCTGCATGGCCGCCTCCCTTTTGCTCCGCATCCGGCAACGCCAGAGGCCATAAGTAGAGGGGCGAGCGATTTGGGGCGGTAGGCACCAACACCGGGATATATTTTTCCAAACTCGGGACAGCCGCCTCGGGTGCGAGCATCTCCGGATAGTAGTGGCCGTCGCAGACGGTTCGAAACCCGGTATTCACCCAGCCCGTGGCCAAACGGCCCCAACCGTGGGGCCGAAACAGGAAAAGAGCTTTCCGCTATTACCGCTATTCGCTCCCACCCGCCGCCTCTACCTACCGAGCATCACCGCGACCTGGTTGAGGAGAGAGAGGGGATGAATGATTCGTCAGTACCCGGTCTGCACTCACGGCGAAGCACCCTCGGCCTCGGCGCGATGTCCGGCGTCGGGATCGCGTTGGCGGGGAGCTTCCTTGCGTCTGGCGGCACCCAAGCCGCGCCGGCCGATGCCGATTGGCCGCGATCAGCGGGGCCACTCCGGTCAGCCGGCGTGATGGCTTTTGGACCCGAAAACGTGCTCTTCGTCGGTGACATCGGCGGCGCCGCGGTTCATGCTTTCGCGCTGAGGGACGAGGATCTGACACCGCAGACCGGTGTAGCGCTGGGCAATTTTCACAACTTCGAAGGTGTCGACCTGGTCCGTGGCCTCGATGTGAAGCTTGCCGGGCTCATGGGCACGACCTACGACAACATCGTTATCAACGACATGGCGGTGCACCAGCCCACCAAACAGATCCTGTTCTCCGTCGAACGCGGCCGCGGGCCCGACGTCTCTCCGGCGATCGTGAAGGTCAACGGCGGACGGCTGGAGTTGCTGAAGCTCGACGGTGTTCCGCACACGAAAGTCTCGATCCCGAATGAACCGGACATGAACGCGCGGCTCGAATTCGAACCCCAGCGGGTCTACGCAATCACCGACGTCAACTACTACAATGGGGAGGTCTTCGTTACCGGAATTTCGAACCAGCGTTTCGCTTCGACTCTGTACCGAATCCCGTACCCGTTCACAGGCGAGAAGGCAACCTGCAGCGTTGAAATCTGGCATCCGGTGCACGGCGAATTCGAAACCCGTGCCCCGATCGTTCGACAACTCATCCGGGAGATCCGCGGCGAGCCCCACCTCTTCGCGGTGTATGGTTGCACGCCGCTGGTCCGCTTTCCGCTCGCCGCCTTGAAGGATGGGGCACATGTGCGCGGGGATACTATCGGCGAGCTGGGTTATGGCAGCAATCCCCTTGACATGCTTACCTTCAATCATCCCTTCGATCACAAAGACTATCTTCTGGTAACCATCGACGTCCGCAGCGCGTCGCAAATCGCGGTTGCGGACCTGGAAACCGCGCCGCCCGAGCCGACCGGCAGCCCGATCGATTTCGGACCGGGTGGCCTGGGGCGCACGCAGCGCGACCTTCCCATACGGGCCGAGCACATCGCGATCCTCGATCCCCAATGGGCGGTCGTCATCTGGCGACACCCGAAGACGGCCTATCGGTTGGACCTCGGCACGCTGATGGTGCCGTACTTCTTCGATCGCCGCTTCGGCATGTCGGAGATGAATTTTCCGGGTGGTCCGGACCCGTTCCATTATAAAGTACACCGCAGTGAGATCGACCATACTTGAGTGCGCAAGTTGCAGGCGGCGTGAGCCGTTTCAGGGGCAGACGAGGTTGCCATGACTGAGCCGGTCATACACGACCGCTCTGACGCGATGGCGAAGGAGCCTGAGCTCGCGATCGAGCTCGGACCGGGCGGCATAGGCTGGTGCGTGACGGTCCGCAACCTGGGCTCGGGCCTCGTCGCCTCGTTGGGCAGCAATGTAGGCTCTTTGCTCCACGTGAAAGTCGCTGAAGCTGCAGACCTGGACGACGATCTCCCAGACATCGCCGGAGGCTATGATATCCTGAGCGATCGGGTCCGATTCATCCCGCGCTTTACGTTTGACTCAGGCATTCTCTTTCGCGCGATCTTGGATCTGCGCGCACTAGGGGGGGCCGGCCTGACCGAAGTTCGGACCCTTGAGTTTTCGTTTCCAAGAGAACCGGGGACAGTGGAGACGAAAGTGAGCCACGTTTTCCCCTCCAGCGATGTGCTGCCGGAGAACCTGCTTCGGTTTTACGTCCGCTTCTCCAACCCCATGCGGCGCGGTCAAGCTGCGAATAATATCGAAATTCTCGACCCGGATGGCAGGCCTGCGCCCGATATACTCTATCGGGCTCCGGTTGAGCTCTGGGACCCCAGCATGACCTGCCTCACGGTCTTGCTTGATCCCGGCAGGCTGAAGCGCGGCGTCGGCCCCAACCGTGAGTTGGGTGCCCCGCTCCAAGCCGGCCGGCGGTACACGCTGGCGATCGGTCCTCACATGATCGACGCATACGGGCGTCCTTTGTATGAAGCATTTAACAAATCATTCTGTGTCTCGGCGGCAGTCCGCGAGCCAATTGCCATCGAGGTGTGGAAAACCCTGCCCCTTATGATGGGAAGCCACGAACCTCTCGAACTTGTGTTCCCAAGACCGTTGGATTGGGCGCTGCTTTGGCAAGGGCTCACCGTCGCCTCGGACGCCGGCTTGGCCTTGGGTGGTCGCATTGACATCCACCGGGGAGAGACGCGATGGCGATTCATCCCAGACGAACCGTGGCAACCGGGCGGTTACAGTGTCCGTGTCGCGCCGGAGCTAGAAGACATTTGTGGTAACACGCCATACGGGCCATTCGACGGGCCGTTTCGATCAGCTGACGAGGTAGCTCTCGAAACGGCTACTCGTCTGATCCCTTTTGTGGTGCAGGCGGCGTAAGGCCGCGGCCTGCCGCTTGCTTCCAAATTCCAGGAAAGTCCTTATCGGATTCCGGACCTACCCTGCCAACTGTCTGAGACTTATCACTGTATTGGGTATGGCATCGATGGCCGTCCCCATTCTGATTAGACAGGCCGGCAAGTCGAGGAGGCACCAACATGGCTATTTTTGCAGGATGCCCCTGCTGCGTTGGGCGGAGGAGGTTCTTCGCGGGTGGCCTTGCTTTCACGGCGGCACCGCTCGCCACACAGCGGGTGCTATCGCAATCCCAACTGGACCCTGTTGGTGCCGCAATGCCCCCACTGCCGGAGTACGCACCGCCACTTCCTCAGGTTAAGGCGCGAGCCTGGCCGGTTGATCCACGAAAGGGGTATTTGGTCAAGGAGCTCAAGCCGGACACGTTCATAATCACTGATGGAGGGTACCAGTCCCTATTCGTAACGACGGGAAATGGAGTCGTACTCTTCGATGCACCACCGTCGTTCGCTCAACACATTGGTCAAGCTGTGGCGGAGACGACGAAAGAACCCATCGCGAAGCTGGTCTACTCGCACATGCACGTGGACCACATCGGAGGATCCGGTCAGATACTTCGGCAAAATCCATCGATCGAAATCGTTGCCGAGGATGGTGTCGCTCGGTTTCTGTCAGAGCTGAGTGATTCGCGTCGACCTGTGCCAACCACGACATTCAGAAACAAGGGAGGGCTTACGTTTGGCTCGATGGAAGCCGAGATGCAGGTGGGATATTGGCACTCGCCGCCAGGTGACTTGTTTATCTATTTTCCGAACAGAAAGGTATTGATGGCAGTTGATACGATGTCATCGGGTTCGGTGCCGTACATGGGCCTCGACCTGACCATGAACATGGATGCCTACGTCAAGGTGTTCGATCAGCTACTACGGTACGATTTCGAGATTCTGGTACCCGGACATCACAGCAATCCTTCCACGCGCGACGACGTTCGCCTCGTTAAAGACTATGTGATGGATGTCTATCAGACGATGAAGCGTATCCACGAATCCGATCATCGGGCTTTGATCTTCCGGGCGGCACAAAAGTACGGTGCCGACAACAGCTATGCAATTGCCCGCGTGCTAATTGACAGCGAAGTCGAGCATGGATCGAAGGAGATCAAAAATCGTTGGACGACGAGACTCGACAATGTTGACGTCTGGGCCGAAAGCCATTGCGGCACGGCGTTGGTCTATTACGAGTGGGACATTGGTCCCGGAGGTCGCGTCTGACTGATCGTCAGGGTTGTTCACCATAGCTCCCGGTGCGCGTGCGAAAGGACCATTCGCATGGTGATACGGGCTGCGGGGTGTGGAAATCGGTCCAGACATCGTTCCTTTCCATCTGGCGACGGAGCGGGTTGCGCCGCTGGCCCGCGCCTACAGTTGTCTCGGCAGCAGGAAAGTGAATTCCGACCTTTGCTGGTAACGCTGACCGTGCGGCGCCATTACAACTGTTCCAGCACCAACCGACTTGCGGAGCATTTGCCATGGACAGTGCCCAAGCCCGAACGGCGTCCTCGACCGCTGAACTTGTTTCTGCGGTGGCAGACTTAGGAGTCCGTGAGATCCGTGTGGCGGGGGCACTCGCAGGAGCTCCGCCGTTGCGGCTGAGCCCGGGCCAAAGCCTGGTCGGCGACGGCGAAGGCGCCGGAATCGCATTCGCGGCCGGCGTCGATGGCGTGGAGCTGTCCCGAGACAACGTCGTAAAAGCGGTCACCCTGGCCGTGGATGTGGACCGACGGGCAATATTTAACGACACCAGCCATCGCACGCTCGGGCGGATGGAGTTTGAGAAGCTTCAGGTCACCGGCGTCGTTCAATTGTTGGCAGCCAATGCGGTGCGCGCGGGCCACGTCGAGGCTCACGGCATAGACATCGCTGCCGCTGATGCGCGTGGTTACGACCGCAGGCCCAAGGGCTACGGTGTCGAGGTGCTGCCGGGCGCCTTCACGCTCTGGAACCAGCATGCCGATTCGGACGTGCAAATCACGGCCAACCTCACCGGTGTCTCGGCAGGCAGGGCCGGCGCCCCCGTGAAGGGCAGCGGCATCTTCGTCAGTGGTGGTGGCGACGGAGCCGGCCGCATGGACGTGTCACGTCTTGTGACCGGGGCTGTCTTCAGCGATGGCGGAATTGCGCCGGGCACGCCGGACCAGATCGCTGGCGGCGTGTTCGTGGTGCACGGCGCCTACGTCGACGCGCTTCGCACATGCGGGGTCGTCACAACCTATGGCCCGAACGACATGGTGTTGGACAACTGGGGAACCGTCGACCGCTGGATTGCCGAGGCCAAGGTGACGTCGCACGGAACGAGCGGGATCGGTTTCGTCAATTTCGGTGTCATCAACCAGCTCGATGTCCAGGCGCCCATCGAAACCTTCGGGCAGGGCGCGCGGGGCTTCAACGTCTACGCGGGGACCGTCGGTTCTGCCGAGTTCGATCGCATCGTCACCCACGCCGACGGCGCAGTCGGACTGCAAATCAGCCAGCCGATCGGCACGATCCTTATCAAGCGGGGGATCGAGACCTTTGGAGGGGTCGGGAACTCCCTGGTAAAAGGCGTGGTCGTCCGTCTCTCCGCGACCGCATTCAGCATCAAGCCGGGCGGCGCCATCGAACGCGCCGAGATCCGCGGGGGCCTGATCACACACGGGCCCGGGATAGAGGTTCTGGAACTCCATGGTCGCGTCGGCAAACTGCTGGTCCTGGGCGGCCTCGCGTCGACAGCTGGCGGCTTCGACACCATCTGAGACGCGCGGGAACTGGACCCCAACACGCCCCAATACACGGACGAGCGCGTTCATCAAAAAAAGTCGTTTGTCTGAACCCCCTTGGTATCAGAGGATCTCGAATACATTGTAGAAAGGCCCGTCCGGCAGGCGCTTGCCGATCCCGACCGCGACGACCCGGTTGAGCCAGTCGTACTCCGGCACACTGGTCTCAAAGAGCGCAGTGAGGCGGAAGTAGTAGCTGATCGGGTCAATTGCCTCGCCCTCGTCCAACTTCGCCAGGATCTCCGCCGATGCGGCGCGCAGGCATTGGTAGGTCATGACGATGAGCGCGCCGTCAGTCGTCTTCAGGAGCAGCCGCACATCGAGCTTGGTGCAGTCGTCGTTGCGCACGTCCTGCCAGTCGTTGCCGCTCACCACCTCGCCGGACAGCCGCTCCCCCTCGAATGCACCGCCCGCCACCACGCCGATCCGGCGGAAGGCATTCGGGGTCCGGCCGACGACATAGAGCGGCGGCACGACTTCCCGGAGCCGGAAAAGGTGCCGCGCTCGAACTTGGGTCAGGACCTCCGGCAGGGAATCGATTGCGAATGTCATGACATGCGCCTCCCCGGCTGAGACCGCCTCACGGATCAGTCGATCGCTGTCACGTTGCAGACGGCTCGCGCGACGGCCCGGCTTCAGGCTTGAAGGAATGCGAGAAGTGCGCCCGCCAACGCCTCGGGTTGCTCCTCTGGCACAAAATGGCCGGAATCCCTGATCACCAACGACGTGACGTCGTTAAAATAGGGCTTCAGCGAGTCGCCCATGTTGGGGATCGCATGGTCGCCGCCGACGGCGAGCAGTCGGATCGACATCTTCTCCCGGAAGTGGCTCCTGTTGAATCGCATGTCCTCTTCGATGTTGCGGCAGTAGTCGAAGGCGGCGTCCATTCGCCCTTCCCGCGCGTAGGCGCGGACATACGCTGCCACGTCATCCGGTGTAACCGCACCCGGACGAAAGACCTTGTTCTTGAACCACCAGCCCACGTAGACATCCTCCTTGCCCCGGGTCAGCTCCGCGGGCAGGTCCGGCAGCATCTGAAAGATGAAGTTCCACTTGCGTTTGTAGTCGGACAGCTGAATCTCGTCGGTCAGGGTAACCCCCGGTATGCCGGCGTCGATCAGGGTCAGCGATTTGAAATCCTGCGGGAACTGGAGTGCCCAGCTATACGCGCACCAAGCTCCGAAATCGTGTGCGACGACGTGCAACGGTGCGCCGAGATCCCCAACAAAGGCGTGGAATACCTTTCCGACATTTTCGGTCGTTGCCGGTGCTGCCAGGAAGCCTGAGTCGCCGAAACTCGGCAGGTCAGCCGGCATCATCTCGAACCGGGGAGAGAGAAGGGGAATGATCCGGTTCCAGGACCGTCGGGTCTGCGGGAAGCCGGAGATAAGCAGGACTTTTTCCCCATGGCCGATCCGATCGAAGGCGATCCGCTGCGCTTCTGCGATGGGCTCGAGGAGGCCGCACCCAACTGGGGTGGCCGGCGCGATCCGGCTAGACAGCGCAGTCAAACCGACAACGCCGACCATTGCTCCAAGCGGAGCCGGCCGTTCGAACACTATTCCGCCGCCCCCCGCCCCTGGTTCGTTGCTGAGGCCGCTTGTCGCCCTCTGAGACATCCGACCACCCTTCTGGCATTAGCGGCGTCTGGGGCCGCGTCGTCGGATTAAGGGTAGGGTGTCCGCAGAGGGTGCTGTAGCCAGCGATGCAGGAAATCACTGTTCCATTATTGCGTGGTGGCGGCGTACGTCTCGGGCCAGAGGTTGTTATGCACTTTGAATTCGGCCCTGCCCTTGCCAGCGCGAGGCAGACGAAGGCTCCGGTATGCAAGCCGGCCAGACGTGAGGCCTATCATCCGTCGTCTTTGACCACACACCGGCAGCTGGTGGCCGAGGCGAATGATCGCGCGACGACCTGCCGTTTGGGCAGCAGGACGCCACCGAGCTTGGCCTCGGGCAGCTGCGCGCCGTGCAGACCGATGCGCTGGGAACGGGCGGCATCCGCCGCCTGTTGGCCAGTGTAGCCCTGATCAACATAGACCAGTGTGTGACGCTCTCGCCCGTGGCGTCCTGGCTGGGCCATCGAACGGGCTGACGACGATGCGACCCCTTCGGCCGATCGGCCCTCGATACCGGGGCAATATCGCTGCTCACGAGAACTCCGCCTCGTTACGGGACAGCATATCGTTGAGCAGATCCCGCGACCGCGTCCGGTCGAAAAAGCGCGTATGCAGCATCTGCTTGTTGCGCGCGGCCGACGTCAGATAGAAGCGCTCGTAAAGAAAGCCCCTTCCTCCAAGCGAAGACCCAACGAAATCCCATGCCATCCGGAAAACGGCGGCTCGCTCGTCGGCAGGCGCGCCGTCGGCCCCACGCAGCATCTCATCAATCAGCGGCCGCAGCTTAGGGTCGTCGAGCTGGGCCCGGCTGGGCGTCGTCAGCAGATTGTGGCTGCCGATTAGCGTGATGATCTCGGCCACCCGTGGCATCCAGACGGCGAGCATCGCCCGCATCGGCTCGAGCGCCGCGCCATTGGGAAACCAGACCCCGTCCTCGCGCTCCCAGGCTTGCTCCAGCGATAATTCGATCGCATTGCGGGTGATGCGCACGTAGCAGGCCAGTTCCCCTAACATCTCCGTCGTGGCAGGAGAATAATCACCGATCAGCTCCGCGACGCGGGTCGCCAACCCATACGCAAATTCGAGCTTCGTCAGGGCGCGAATGGTCGCATGCGTGGTCATGCTGATGGCGTAGCCGGTCTCCCGCATGGAGTTGTAAATCTGCACATCGCCATCGATGAATACCCGGTCCCACGGCACGACCACGTCATCGAACATGCAGAACGCGTCCTGCTCGTCGAAGCGCGATGACAGAGGCTTGTCAAACGGATCGGCGTCAGGCGCCGATGCCGAATCGCGACACAGGAATTTCAGACCTGGTGTGTCGAGCGGAATGGCGAACGCCAAGGCATATTGGGTTGCCTCGGGTGGCAGCGGTTGGCTCGGATAGACCGTTTGTTCGTCAGCGTAGGGAGCAAGCGTGGCCAGCACACGAGCGCCCCGTACGACGATTCCATCCCTCGTTTCGCCAACCTTGCGGACGCTGACGTTGTTGTTGCCTTCGAAATGGCTATCGGTCCTCTTGTCGATCGTCGGCTGGATGATCGTATGGGTAAGCGAGATGTCAACGCGGCTGAGATAGCGCTGAAAATTCACAATATTCCGCGCACCTCGTTCATTTCGTCCGTCAACGCCGGCCCACACGCGCGGCGCCGAGGCGAACGCCGCGAACTTCATGTTCATGTAATCAGGCGTTCGGCCCATGATGCCCATGGAGCCTTCCGACATTCGGGTCAGGCCGGCATGCCGCCGCCACAGGTCATCCTTCGACCGTGGAATCATGTGGCTGATGTTGGTGAGTTCACCACTGCCCGGGTCGGCAAACAGGCACTCGGCGGGGTACGCATGCTGGCGGTCGAACATCGCGGCCAGACTTTCGGCGCCACCGCGGAGCTTGGGATGAGCGGTGACGTCTGCAATCCGCTCGCCGTCGACCCAGACCTCCCGCTTCGTCGTGCGCAGCCCCTCGAGGAACTGCGAACCGGTTCGAGTACCCATGCCATTTCCTCCGGGCCTTGTGCCGTAATGATCGCCTCTGGGAGCGAGATGGGCAACAACGCTATCTTCGGTCGGCACGCGTCAGAATACCGCCTGACGCGAGTTCCGGGCGGCACATCCACGCTAGCCCCGCGTCAGCCGGTTCATTCTTTACCATCACGTCAGCGGGCGATAGAACCCAGGTTGGCGTATGGACCGCTTCTTACTTTTGCCACCAAGGCGAACGCTGGCCCGATCATGGTCGCTCGCGAGGCCTCATAAACGAGCGCATTCGCATCGTCACGTCGACATCGCAACGCACGGGGGTAGGTGGTGAAGCAACCGAACCGGATCAAAGTCGCAATGCATGCCGGCCGCAAGGCGTTTGGCTACAATCTTTCCTTCCCGTCGCCATGGGTAATCGACATTATGGGGAAGCTCGACTTCGATTTCGTCTTCATCGATGGCGAGCATGGTCCGTTCAACCTGGATCAGCTCGAGGACCTCTGCCGGACCGCCGAACGATACAACCTCACGGCAATCGCCCGCGTGCCTGACATCGGTTCATCGACCATCCTGCGCTATCTCGATCGCGGAATCATTGGCATCGTCGGCCCGCACATCGCCACCGAGGCGGACGCCCGGCAGTTGGTTCGTGCGTGCTATTTCGGCCCACTCGGCGAACGATCGTTCGGGGCGAACCGTGGCACCGACTACAATGCTGCAATACCGGACAAGGCCGCGTACTACCGGGAGGCAAACGAACGGATGTTGGTGTGCGCTCTGCTGGAGGATGCCGCGGTACTGAACAATCTCGACGCTATCCTCT
>JASHVB010000120.1 GCA_030039695.1 Acetobacteraceae bacterium | reverse complement strand
GCCGAGAAGGCAACACCGAGATTACCCCACACGCCGTTGATACCGACCTCGCGCCCGAGCTTGTCGGCATAGGAGACCAGCATCGCGGTGCCCACGGGGTGGTAGATGGCGGCAAACAATCCGACCGCGAGCAGGGCGGCGCCGAGTTGCCACGGTGTGCGCACCAACCCCACGGCAATCATCGCGGCGCCGGTGCCGAGGAAAAACAACACCATCATGTGCCTTCGGCTCCAGCGGTCACCGAGCCAGCCGGTGGCAAGCGAGCCGGCACCGAAGGCGACGAAGCCCGGGGTCGCGTAGGGCAGCAGCTCAGAGTAGCCCATACCGAATACCGGCCCCATGACCACGACCGCCGCGGCAAAGACGAGCATGGCGTAATGGTCGAGGAAGTGCGCGGCGTTGACGAAACTGATCACGGTACCTGCACGGTTCATAGGGCGAGCCCTCGGTTCGGATGTCTTCTCTTGAAATGGTCTGGCGGATGATCGATGTATGGCCAATGAGCATCGCGCAGACGCCAAATCACGTGGCATCGCAGGCCGCAGTGGCCGCCAATCACGACGTCAGTACGCTAGCGCGCGATTATCCGCGAGGCGCTCACCTCGCGCTGCACGCTCACCGCGAGGCGCAACTGCTGTTTGCCGCGCGCGGCGTGATGCAGGTGACGACTCCAAAGGGACGTTGGTTCGTCCCACCACAGCGTGCGGTGTGGTTGCCCCCACAAATCGAGCATTCTGTCGATATGCTGGGCGAGCTTGAGATGCGCACGCTTTATGTCGCACCTGGCTGGCTTCGGACGCACCCTGAGGCGAAGCGGCTAGGGCGTGAGTTCGTGGTCGTGGTGGGGCCACTGCTGCGTGCGGTGATGTTGGCCCTGTCGTCGGGCCCCGACTTGAGGCGGACTGAACTGCTCGCACAACTCGCCTTGTTTGAGCTCGCCGAAGCCGAGGACGCAATGACGTTCGTCCCCATGCCGGCCGATTTGCGCGCGCGCCGCGTCGCCAATCTCGTCCTGGCCGACCCAAGCGGCGGACTTGAACTGGAGGACCTCGCCCGCGCAGCCGGCGTTTCTCAGCGCACAATCACAAGGCTTTTTCCCGCCGAGACCACTCTGACCTTCAAGACATGGCGACAGCGTGCCCGCATCATGAAAGCGGTCGAGGCTCTCGGGAGCGGCGAGGGCCCGATCAAACGGGTGTCGGCGCGGCTCGGTTTCTCCAGCGTCGCTGCCTTCGGCTACGCCTTCCGGCAGGTCATGGGCATGACCCCCGGCGAGTTCCTGGACCAGTCATCTCGCAATGGTTGATGTCAGCGCTGCGTTCTTGGTCTGGGCGTCGCGGACGAGCTGACGGCCGATGATGGTCTTCATCATCTCCGAGGTGCCGTCCAGGATCCGGACGACGCGCACCTCGCGCCAGATCCGCTCGATGGGGAAATCTTTCGAATAACCGCTGCCGCCGAAGATCTGTAGCGTCGCGTCAGCAACACGGCAAACCATATCGCCTCCGGTGAGCTTGGACATGGCGGCGGCCTGGCTGCGTCGCTCCGGCTGATGATCGTATGCCCAGGCGGCCTCGTAGGCCACCAACCGCGCCGCATGGAGGGCCGCAGCGAGTTCCGCCAGCGTCCATTGAATGCCCTGGTGCGTGCCGAGTGGCTCGCCGAAGGTGTGGCGGCTGACCACCCGGGATAGCGCCATGTCGACCAAGTGCTGGGCGGCGCCGACGCCGTATGCGCCCCAATGTGTGCGACCGGCGTCAAGGCACCGCATGGCCAGGACGAAGCCGTCGCCCTCCCGGCCAATGAGATTTTCCACCGGCACGCGGCAGCCATCGAGGATAACCTCGCAATGTGATGAGCCGTGGCCCGCGGCCATCGGAATGGCTCGGCCGATGACCAGGCCAGGCGTTTCAGCCGGCACGGCGAAAGCGCACAGTCCCTTTGCACCAAGGCGCGGATCGAGCGTGGCGAAGACTGTAAAGACTGCGGCTTCCGCGGCGTTGGTGATGTAGAGTTTCCGGCCATCGAGCACATAGTGCGCTCCTTCGCGCCGTGCGCGGGTGCGGATCCGGGCGACATCGGACCCGGCTTCGGCCTCGGTAAGGGCGAAAGCGGCGATGACTCGACCAGCCGCGATCTCCGGAAGCCATCGATCTCGCACAGCAGGTGTTGCCGCGAACTCGATGGCCTTAGACCCGATATGTACGTTCACCCCGGATAGGTAGTAGAATGCGGCGTGGGCCTTTGCGAGCTCCTCGACCGCGAGGCAGCTCCCCAGCATCGAGTGGCCAAGACCCCCGTACTCGCGCGGAGTATTGGTGCCGAACAGGCCCATCCTGCGCAGACCATCCAGCGCCGAAGCCGGCACTTGACCCGTGCGCTCCACCTCCTCGTCGTACGGCTGCAGCTCGCGTGAGACGAAGTCCCGCACCTGCTCCTGCCATTCCGACAACTCCGGTTTCATCGCGAAGTGCATGGCTATCTTTCCGAAGTTTACTCCGGACCCACCTGCTGATTGCCGGCAACCGCCTGCTAAGCCAGCGAGACGCAACCGCCTTCTTTGAGAACCCGTTTAGACGAGGCGGGCCATTTTTCAAGCATACGAGGGGGCCGGATAGGCCGGGCAACCAGATTGCCTCCGCAATTGGGGCAGAGTCCGCCCAGGACCTGTTCGGCGCATTGCGCGCAGAATGTGCATTCGAACGTGCAAATGCGTGCCTCGGTGCTGGAAGGTGGAAGGTCGCGGTCGCAGCATTCGCAGTTGGGTCGCAGTTCCAGCATGCCTTTCCTCCGATCTTGGTTATGGAGCGGTCCTATGGCCATGCGGTCATGGCAATGTGGCATTCGTCGTATCAACCGACCCACGAACATCGCGCAAATGGCGAGGAACTGCACGCCAGCGCCGACAACAGCGATGCTGACCATTTCTGAGGTCGGAAAGGGGTGGCCTTCATGGGCCAGGTTCCGCACGACCCCGAAGACGGCTGGAGCGAAAGCATAGATCGACTGTGACATCGCGGCGATTAGTGAGACGGCTCGCAGACAGTCTTCTTTCGAGAACTCCGTCTGAGCGATCAAGGGCGGAAGGGTTGTCGCATTTCCTATCCCGGCGCCAAACAAGAATATCCCGACAACGAGGTAAACCAGAGAACGGCCGTCAGAAACAATCAAAACGACCCCACCGAGGATCTGGACACCATAACTGAACATCGCAACGATACGACGGTCGGCGTGCGCCGGGAGTAGCACCCCGGTTACCGTTCGACCCACGACGGAAAGCAGGTTGGCCAAGGCCAGGACGATCCCCGCCCAGAATGCGCCCAAAGCAGGCACTGCCACCGAGAACAGTTGAGAAAGCAGGCCAATTTGTGCAAACAGGCTCAGCGACATCGCAACAGCCAGCGTGCGAAATTTCCAGTCTCGCCACAGCGCGCCACCAGGTAGTCTGAACTGCTCGTTCAAGGCAATGCGTGCCGTGGCATCCGCCTCGTCTCCGTCAACGCGTTGACCTGTGGTGTCGGGGGTATGGCTAAATACGAACATTGAAAAATAGCATACCGTAACAATCGCCGCGGCACCGACGATCAGCACAGCCGCAGGGAAGCCAATTCTAGCAATCAGAAAGACCCACAGCGGAGAGTATACAAAACCGCCAATGCTCGCGCCATTATAGGCCCACGTAAGGGCAGTCGGCCGGAGTCGCACGAACCAAGGGGGAACGATAGCGTTGATCGCTGCACCACTCATGGCCGCCCAACCTGCGCCGCTGAGAATGGTCGAAAGGAAGAGTTGCCACGGCTGCGCCGCAACGGCCCACCCAAAAAGCCCAATCGTCAATGACACCGCACCCGCGCCCGTGACCGTCGGCAGCCCGAACAATCGATAAAATCGGGGTAAGTTCGCAATGAACGTCGCCCCTGTGAGATAGTGGGCTGTCAATGCGGCCGACACCAGTGCGATCGACCATCCTCGATTTTCGTGGATGGTTTGTAGAAAGATGGGTGGCCCATAGAATCCCATCCCCCAGGCAAAAAAAGCCACGACGAAGGCGGCGTAGACGACACGCCATCCGAAAAACGGTTTCGAATCGACCACCCGCCCTGTGCCTCCGATACGGTTCCAGGATAGCGATCAACCAGGCTCTATCGCACCCGCGCTGCGCGCAGCACTCGCAAAACCATAATGTCGAGGCTGGCCGGATCACAGCGATGGATGCTTCGGTGACGGGCGAACTGTTGTCGCGTGACCTGTGCGCCGGCGAGGCCGCACAATGACCCATTGTCGTGTTGCCGAAAATTTGGGTCTTCCACAATCTCGGTGACGGCCAACTCCCCGTCGACACCTCGTCACTCAAATATTGCCATTGAGACTCGGCGCTCCGGCCGTCAGCTGCTTGAACATGGTGGTAAAGGCGCTGGGACTGGAAGCGAAGATGCGGAGTGGTTCCCGAAGCTGTCGACACCAATCGATGCGCATCTCCAGATCCCTCGCGTCTTTCGTCGCTGCTATCGCGGCCTCCTCAACGCCTGCTTCGTTTATGATCCCGATAGCACTGAGACGGCGTGGTTTGTCGGCAGACAGAATTGCGAGGGGCTTCGAACCTATCTCCATGACCGTGTGGGACGCACGGTCGCGCCTGGATTTATGCCAACGTGGATTGAGACGCTCCAGGCGAACGTCGATCTGCTGGGAGATGATCCTGGTCGCACCCACGGCGAGACTCTGCTCAAGGGGAACTCCACCGAAATCGAGCAGGTAGCGGCGCCGCTTCATATCGATGAGGACTCTTGGCTCATCCAGAGACTCGTGCTGGGACAGGTCAACGCCGCTGCACGCCAGCACGATCCGAGCTGTCGTGATGATATTCCTAGCCTGGTTGAGCGCGCGCCTGCTCTTGGGGGCCGTGCCAAGCCCGGGAATGGCACACGAGGCGACGTGAAGGGCGCTCGGGACGAGCAGTTCGTGCCGCAGCGTGGTTCATCGCAGCGCTCTCCTTCATACCAACATCTTCCCGTTGATGAAGCGGGCGACGGCAGCGTGAATGTCGTCCGCGGTTACCGGGCCGACTGCACGAGAGAGATCCTCGCGCACAGCGCCGACGATGTGGGTGCGAACTGTCGCGGGCGCAGGCGAGACGTCAGAAGCCAGTGCTGCACTCGCGGCGGGCGGCCAGGTGCGTTCGAGGTTTTCCCGGGTAGAACCCAAAGTGAAGATGGCATGCTCTGCGCGTGGGAGGCTGCGCGCTTGGTGGGTCGCCGGCGCATCCACCGCTCGGGCACGGATCACGACGCCGTAGAGCATGCACGCTTGCTCCGGCGACAGTAATCCATCCAGCACCTCCTCGAGCACGCGGGCGGGATCACGGTGGAAGGGATGGCCGAAACCGCCACCGCTTGGTGTGATCATGCGCAGAACGTCGCCGCGCGAGAGCTCCAGCACGTCGATGCGTCCGATATCGCGCTCGGAATTGCGGTCGGGATTGAGGATGCAGCGTCCGTGCGCGCCGGCGCCGCCACCATCGAGACCCCAAGGCTGGAAGCGGAAGCGTTCGAGGCCGCGGACGGTCATGACGGAGGAGAAGCCGAGATTTTCGATCTCGATCCGCATCGCGTGGCCACCCCGGAAGCGACCGGGGCCGGGGCTGCCGGGTTCGAGCGCGAAGGTGCGTACGACAAGCGGAGTTTCCAGTTCCACAATCTCGATTGGCGCGCTCTTCAGGAACCCCACCGGCTGGTCGATGCCGTCCACGCCGTCGCCCGAGCGGCGGCCGCCACTGCCGCCAATGAATGGCTCGATCACGCTCACATGCCGCCGCCCGGAGCGTGGGTCAGTCGAGGCGACCGAGATGATGCCGGCCTGGCCGGCCCCGGCGGCGGCGATGCCGCCCGGCACCGCTTGATCGAGACAGCCCAGGATCGCGTCGTAGAGGCGCATGACCGCGACCCAGCGATTGCCCATCGCGGCTGGGAACTCGGCGTTCATAAAGCTGCCGCGTGGGGCATGGGTGCGGATCGGACGGATCATGCCCCCTGAAATCGGGATCGTCGGCTCGACCGTTTGGATCCAATTTACAATCGGCATGCAGAGAAACGGGTGCGGCCGGTTGCCGGTGGTGAAATTGAGAGCGTAGCGCACCTGCGGGTCGCTGCCGGAGAAATCCATCTCCAGCGTCTCCCCGCGCTTGATCATCTTCGCCTGCATGAAAATGAAGCCGTCGCCTTGGAAGGCTTCCAAATATTCGTGGAAGACGTACTCGCCGTCGTTGAGGCGGGCGATGGCGGCACGGGCCTTCGCCTCGGAAAGCGCCAGCACGTCCGCGACGGAGGCGAGGAGCTCCTCCGTGCCGTAACGCTCGCAGAGCTCCTGCGTGCGGCGATCGAGCAGGGCGAGGCCCGACATCATCGCCTGGAGATCGCCCCAGATCAGGTCGGGAATCCGGGAATTATCAGCAAAGAACTGCCAAAGTTGTTCGTTGAGTTTTCCGTCACGGTAGAAGAATGACGGGCGAATGCGCACGCCCTCCTGGAACACTTCGTAGCTCGTGGGCGAGATGCTGCCGGGTGCCGCGCCGCCGATGTCGGATGCGTGAATGAAGGCCCAGGCGAAGGCAATCGGCCGTTCGTCGCGAAAGACCGGACGGATGAGGTGGATGTCCATCGTGTGCGTGCAAAGCGCGTCACCCGAGAAGGGATCGTTGCTGATGACGACGTCGCCTTCGCTGAGGTTCTCTATGCCGATCTCTTCCACGAGGCCGCGCAGGTTCTGGCAGACGGAGGAGGTGACACCGGCATGCATCGGGTAAGCGAAGAACTCGCCGTCCAGGCTCGCGAGTGCAACCTGATAATCCTGGGTCTGTTTGACGAAAGTTGTATAGGCGGAGCGATAGGCGATGTTGCTCGCTTCCTCGGCAATCGCCGCGAAGCGGTTGCGCATCACTTCGGTGCGGACCGGATCCATGTCAGTGCACTTGCTCCAGAACGAGATCGACGAATTCGTCGACGGTCGCCGAAAATCGCGGCGGGACAACGACGGTCGCGGTCTCCTGCTCGACGACCGCGGGGCCCAACGCGCTCCAGCCGGGGGAAAGCGACGACCAACGGAAAACTGGTGCGTCGTGCCAGCGTCCGTCGAAGCGGACCTGGCGCGTGGCGCTGGCGATTACGGCTTGGACGGCGCCAGAGACGGGTACGGAGCCAGGGCGCGGCAAGCGGCCGCGTACGCGAATGCGCAATGCCAGAATCTCCGTCTCGCCGTCCGGATCGGCATGCCCGTAAAGCCGCTCGTGGCGAGCGTGAAAGCCCGCGGCGATCGCGGCGAGGTCACCTCGCGCGGCGGATTCTCGATCGATCGGCGTAGCCACCTCGAAGGACTGGCCGACATAGCGGACGTCCGCCGAGTGCTCGAATTCCGGCGCAATGTCGGGCGCCTCACGGGCGAGCCAGGCACGCCCTTCGTCGGCCATCCCCGCGAAGCTTTCGCGGACGAGGTCAGATGTGAGCGCCGTACCGTGCACGATCCGCACGACATCGTAGAGAAGGTCGGAGACGAGACCGCCAAACGCGCAGAACACCGACGAGACCCGCGGGATGACGACGCGGCCGATGCCAATCTCACGCGCAAGCAGCGGGCCGTGGATCGCACCGGCGCCGCCGAAGACCATCAGCGTCAGTTCCCGCGGCTCGAGGCCGAGACGGGCGATGAACGGGAGCGCGTTGGCGAGCATGTTCGACGTTGCGATGTCGAGTATGGCCTCGGCAGCGCGCGTAATATCTCCGCCAAGAGCTGCGGCGATCGGACGCATCGCGTCTCCGGCGATGTCACGGCGAAGGCGAAGGCCACCCGCGAGAGGCGCGTCCTCGGAGAGGTAGCCGCAGAGGAGGTAAGCATCGGAGACGGTGGGAAGCGTGCCGCCGGCGCCGTAGCAGGCGGGGCCTGGCACGGCGCCGGCCGAGCGCGGCCCCACTTTCAGGACCGATCCGTCGAGCCAGGCAATGGAGCCTCCGCCGGCTCCGATCGCCTCGATCGTTGTCACCGGGATCATCAGCGGAAAGTCGCCTACGCGGCCCTCATGCGAGATCGTGGCTCGGCCATTTTGAATAAGCGAGATGTCGGTGCTGGTGCCGCCCATGTCCATTGTGAGCAGCGAGGGCTCGCGCAGGATCCGGCCAAGCTCTGCGGCTGCCGTGACACCCGCGGCGGGGCCGGAGAGGAGCGTGTGAATCGGCATGCGTGCGGCTTCGGCCGCCCCCATGACACCACCGTTCGATTTGGTAACAAGCAAGCGCGCGTGGGGAAGTTCCGTGGCAAGGTAACGTTCGAGCTCAGCAAGGTAGCCTGCCATGGCGCGGCGGGCATAGGCGTTGAGCAACGCGGCGGAAGCACGCTCGTACTCCTGTGCCGCTGGCCAGACCTCATGCGAGAGCACGAGATCGATTTCGGGGAACGCGGCGCGGATAGCGGCCGCTGCCGCCTGCTCATGCCCGGGATTGCGGTAGGCGTGGAGGAAGCAGATTGCGATGGCTGCCGCACCCGCCGCCCGCGCCGCGCGCGCGGCGGCGACCGCATCCTGCGCATTCAGCGGCGTATCTACGCTGCCATCCCCACGTAGCCGCTCGCGCACCTCGAAGACGAAGCGGCGGGGGACCAGTGGTGCAGGGCGTGTGCTGAAAAGATCGACCGGACGCTCGAAGCGCAGGCGGGCAATTGAGAGGATGTCCCGGAAGCCTGCAGTGACGAGGAGCGCGAGCGGCGGGCCGCTGCGTTCGATGACCGCATTCGTGCTGACAGTGGTGCCGTGCACGATGAGTGCGGGCTCGTCACGGCGGATCCGGCCAGAGGAGAGGAGTTGCGCGAGGCCATGCTCCACGCCCTCGGCGAAGCGCGGCGGTGTCGAGGGAACCTTGAAGGCCTCCACGGACGTGTAGCCGGAATCATTGCCGTCCCACAGCGCAAAATCAGTGAAGGTGCCGCCGATGTCGATGCCAATACGGAGCATGTCAGTCGAGCAGCTTGCCACGCGTCTCCGGCACGGTTGCGAAGACGATGATCGCGATGGCGCAGATCGCGGTGATGTAGGCGGGCATGCCCCAATCGATATGCGCCTTGATGAAGCCAGTCGCGATCAAGGGGGCGGTGCCACCGAAGATCGCCGAGCAAATTGCGTAGGGAAGTCCGATGCCGGAGGTGCGAAGGCGTGTCGGGAAGGCTTCGCAGAGGACGGGAGCCAAGACCCCGTTGCTCATCGAGATGAACAGGATGCCGAT
>JASHVB010000119.1 GCA_030039695.1 Acetobacteraceae bacterium | reverse complement strand
CCTTAGCTCATGCCGCAACCAAATGACAGGCGACCTCGTGGCCCGGCAGTGCGGTGCGCAGCTCCGGCTCCCGCGTCCGGCACACGTCCTGCGCAAGGGCACAGCGGGGATGAAACCGGCAACCCTTTGGTGGCTTGTAAGGATCAGGCAGGTCACCGGAGATAGGGGCGCGCCGACGTTGCTCGCCTGGTGCGGCCTGACCCGGAACGGCGCCAATCAGACCGCGCGTGTAGGGGTGCAGAGGTCGCGCCCACAGGCTGCGGTGCGGCGCATTTTCGACGATGCGGCCCAGATACATCACGGCAATTCGATCGGCGATGTACCGCACCACGCCAAGGTCATGTGAAATGAACAGATACGAAAGGCCATACTCCGACTTCAGGTCGGTCAGCAGGTTCAGAATTTGCGACTGGATCGATACGTCGAGTGCGGAAACTGGTTCGTCGCAAATCACCAGAGCGGGTTTGAGAATCAGCGCTCTGGCAATGCTAATGCGTTGTTTCTGGCCACCGGAGAACTCGTGTGGATAGCGCATCAGTGCATCCTGCGGCAGCCCCACCCGCTCGGCCATCGCGACGACCTGACGGTGCCGCTCCGCCCGGCCAAGCACCCCGTGCACCAGAAGTGGTGTTACAAGCACAGTGTGGGCTGTCTGTCTTGGATTCAGCGAAGCAGATGGATCCTGGAACACCATCTGCATCTGCCGACGGTACGGCTTCAGCGCAGCACCCTTCAGTCGACCGATATCGGCATCCTTGAATCGGATCGCACCGCCATCATGAGGCAGCATCCGCAACAGAGTCTTGGCCAGCGTCGACTTCCCGCAGCCCGACTCGCCCACCAACGCGAGCGTCTCGCCAGCCGCGATCTGCAAGGAAACATCGTTCACCGCGTGCAAGGTGCCTTGTCGTGTCTGATAGCTTGCACGCAGACCTTCAACCGAGAGCAAGGGCATTTTCTGCCGCAACCGGTGCATGAACGGGGCAGGCGAGTAGATGTCCTGCTCGATCAACAGCCAGCGGCTCGGGCCGCTGGTCCCAGCAGGCCGTGCGCGACGAGGAACAGCGCGGCGCGAACGGACACCCTGAAACCGCCAGGGCCGATACGACGCTACCGGGAATTTCCGGCAGCCGCCCATCACGAAAATGCAGGTTGTCTCCGAGCCTTGGTGTGCAGGCGATCAGCCCGCGCGTGTAAGGATGCATCGGTGTACGGAACAATCGCTCGACCGTGGCTTCTTCGCATTTTCTGCCGGCGTACATCACCACGGCTCGGTCTGCCCAATCGGCGACGATGCCCAGATCGTGGGTTATCAGCAGGAGGCCCATGGCGAGTTCGCGGCGCAAGCGATCGAGAAGCTCCAGTACCTGGGCTTGAATTGTGACGTCCAGTGCAGTGGTGGGTTCATCGGCAATCAGCAGCCGGGGGCGACACGCGACTGCAATCGCGATCATGACCCGTTGTCGCATGCCCCCCGACAGGCTGTGAGGAAAGTCATCGATTCGCTGTGCGGGATTGGGGATCCGCACCAGGTCCAACAGGTCGATTGCACGCTTGCGCGCTGCGCGAGCGGACAAGCCCTCATGCTGGCGCAGCGGCTCCGTTATCTGCTGCCCGATCTTCAGGACTGGATTGAGTGAGGTCATCGGTTCCTGAAAGATCATGGAAATGGCGCCGCCGCGCAGCCGACGGATGGCCGTCGGCGACAGTCCCACCACGTCCTGTCCTTCGAACGATACCGTTCCGGCTGTGATGCGGCCGGCCGGCGGCAGCAACCGCAACACCGATAGTGCTGTCGCTGATTTGCCGCAGCCTGATTCGCCCACCAGCGCGAGGGTCTCTCCGTGGTTTATGGTCAGATCCAACCCCTGCACCGCAACCACGTCGCCGAACCGGACTTCTAGCCCCTCTACACGGAGCAATGGCGGTCTCGCGGTATGGGCGAGATCCAGCGGCATCATCGGCCTCTCGCTCGCGGGTTGAGGGCATCGTTCAGTGCATCGCCCACCAGGTTGAGCGCCAAGACGGAAAGCATCAGCGCGGTTCCCGGGATCGCGACCATATACCAGGCCGTACTCAACTGATCACGGCCTTCGCCAATCATGCTGCCCCAGCTCACCAGGTTAGGATCGCCAAGGCCAAGAAAGGACAGAGCTGACTCCATTAACATCGCTGTCGCGACGAGAACCGACGCTGTGACGATTACCGGCGCCATGGCATTGGGAAGGATTTCGCGGAAGACAATCCTAACATTGCTGCAGCCGAGGCCTTCGGCAGCCAATACGAAGTCGCGCCCTCGCAAGGAGCGGAATTCTGCCCTTACCAAACGTGCAATTGTCGGCCACGAGACAATGCCGATTGCTAGCGTGATGCTGGCAACGGAAGGCTGCACGATCGCAACCAGCACAATCACCAATAGGAAAGGTGGAAACGTCTGAAATATCTCCGTAACCCGCATCAGGACATCCTCTAGACGTCCGCCAAAATAACCGGCGCTGCTGCCAATCAGAACGCCGATTGCCAAACCGATGATAGTAGAGCTGACCCCGACCAGCATCGAGACCCGGGCGCCGTACGCGACCCCGGCCAGCATGTCACGTCCCAAGGAATCTGAACCAAACGGGTAATTCCAGTTGGTCATCGGCCAGACGAAGGGCCGTGTCACCATATCGAGCGGGTCGTCCGGGAACAGGACCGGGGCAAGCAATGCTGACGCCAAAACGACCACCAGGATCAGCAAGCCGGCGATCCCGGTGGGATTGCGGAGAAGAAGCGCCATGGGGGAACGGCGAATGGACATATCAGCGAAGCTCGACGCGTGGGTCGAGCCACGCCTGCAACACATCGACGAAGGCGTTCGCCACGATGACAATCACAGAGGAGATCAGCAGGATACCCAACAGCACGGCGAAATCGCGACGCAACACCGCTTCGAAGGCGAGACGCCCGAGGCCAGGCCAACTGAACACTGTTTCCACCACGACGGTGCCGCCGAGGATGGCACCGACATGCATGCCGGCAACTGTTGTCAGCGGCAGCAGGGCGTTCCGAAGCATGTGGCGCAGCGTGACGACCCGCGGGCTTAGCCCCTTGGCGATGGCAGTACGAACAAAGTCCTGGTCCCGCACCTCAAGCATCGCTGCGCGCACCAGGCGCGCGTAGATCGCGAGGAAAAACAGGGCCAGCGAGACAGCGGGCAGCACCAGGTGGCGGGCGCGGTCGAGCAGCAATGGCAATCCGGTCAAAGCAGCGCCGATGGTCTCGTCACCGCCGCTTGGCAGCCAGCCGAGTCGCACGGAGAACAGTACGATCAGCATCAAGCCAATCCAGAAGCCGGGAATCGAATAGAGCAGGATCGTTAGGACCGAAAGGATTCGGTCGATCGCTCGGCCAGCGAACGCAGCCATCACAACACCGGCCGCTATCCCAAGCAGCAAGGCCAGGCACATCGCCGTGGCCATCAACAGCAGAGAGCTGGGCAGCCTTTGCCCGATCAGCTGGGCCACCGGCATGCCGTACAGTGGCGAGAACCCAAAGCTGAAGTGCAGTAGATGCTCCACATAGACGCCAAACTGCCGCAAGAGCGGCTGGTCCAGGCCAAATTGCGCGCGTAACGCGGTCATCGTTTCGGCTGTCGCGGAGCCGGATTCGGCCGCGAGTGCATCGGCTGCGTCGCCCGGGCAAAGGCGCAACAGGAAGAAGTCGATTACTACGACGGCGATGATGGTTGGTACTGCCTGCCAACCCGTGCGTCGCAGTGTCGGGAGGATGCGACGAAACCCCGCCAATCGGGACGCCATCGTGCTAGAGCCGTAGGTCGGCCTGCCGCAACAGCGGCAGGACGCGTTCACCGAACAAGGCCAGGTCCGGTTTGAAGTCATAAAAGCTGAGCTGGATGCCATCTATCCCGGCCGCCTTCAGACGGACAATGTAATCCACGACTTGCTCCGGCGCGCCGATGATCTGGATGTTGCCCCCCAGCGCACGCTGCTGCGGAATATCGTGCGCAACCCGTCCGCGCCAGGCATGAGCGTCGCTATCGAAGCGGCCGAACCCCTGCGGTGCGGACTCTGAATCGGCGTTGTCGACAATCGCCCGATAATACTCCCACGCCTGTTGCTCGGTTTCCCGACAGACCACCATGGGATTGATCAGCGTTCGAATTTCTCGGCCATGTGCCTGTGCCTCCCGTTTGATGCGGTCGACATGCGCGGGAAGCGACTCCAGTGCGCTCTCGATCGCCGATCCAGTCGGGCTGGTCATGAACACGATATCAGAATAGCGCGCAGCGAATGCGATGCCGGCGTCCGATCCTGTGGCATTCACGATAATCGGGCGGCCGAACCGTGGTTTCGGTGTCACGAAAGCATTCTGCAGGCGCCAACGCTCGCCTTCGTACGAGAAGTTCTCTGTCTCCGACCATAGGCGCTGTACTACGTCAAGGAATTCTGCGCTGAGCTGATAACGGTGGTCATGCTCGATTCGTGTCCAGCCGAACATTTCATGTTCAACCGCGCGATGGCCGGTGACGATGTTCACGCCCCAACGGCCTTTCGAGATATGGTCAAGGGTCGCGCCGAACTTGGCAAAGTGCAACGGATGCCAGGGACCATACAACACGTGCACAGTGGATATGAGTATGATACGATGAGTGATAGCGGCCATAGCGCCGAGAGACATGAAACTGTCCAATGCCTGGCCGTTCAACACCCCACCATAACCGCCCTTGGGCAGCCATTGCGACAGCGCGAAGACCAGATCGAACCCGAGTTCCTCCGCGCACCGTACCAGCTCGGCGTTGTAGTCGAATGTCCAGTCCGTGGTACGGGGCAGACGGGATGCACTCCAGCCGCCGGCCTGGATGGGCAAAAAGAGGCCCAACATCAGCGGCTGACGTAGCGCCCGCGACAGGGGGCTGTCAGGAAAGTCTCTTGGGCTGGCAGCGACGGGGATGGAAGCATTCGGAGCCGTCATTGGTGTCCGTCCGTCTTTGCGGCGCCGTGGCTCGTGGCAGGCGCGGTCACAATCACCAGTCCCGCCACCATCTGCCATATTGACGTGTGTGGCAAGTGCCTTCCTGGATCCACGCTAATGGCAGGTGATTGGGCAGATCATGGGTTGAAGAACCAGCTCTGTACTGCGCTGACCCGGCATATGAGCGCACGAGATCGTGATGTGTGAACTCGCTCTCGATTGCTGTCGGCTTCAGCAGAATGTCATGCATGAGCGTACCAGGGGCGACAACGGTACGCTGGAATCTGCCTCACGCGGCAGATCTTTACGCCTTGACATAGTGTCTTTCCTAATCAACGCTCTATAAGCGTGCCGTGCCGCTGTCAATCGCGCCAGGGGCAGTCCGCGTGGCCTGCGCTCGCATAACCACCAACTCAGGGACGCACGGGATGAACCAGGTCGCAGCAATAGCCTCAAGCCAAGCCGCCGCTTTCGACGCCTTCGATGACAACGAAATCAATCGTCTACTCGCAACCATTGAAGCGGGGGCAAGCGACCGGGAGCAACGGCGCAGCCTGCCCTATGAGGCGATTGAGCTGATAAAGCACGCCCGCCTCGGGGCGCTCCGCATACGGCCGGCGGATGGCGGACCGGGCTTCACCAACCGGCAATTGTTCGACGTGATCATCCGGCTCGGAGACGCAGATGCCAACGTCGCCCATATCCTGCGCAACCATTACTCCTTTGTAGAGCGTTTCATACGCAACAACCCCAGCGGCAAGCACGCCAAGTGGCTCTATGCCGTACTGAATGGTGCCATTTTCGGCTTGGCCCACGGTGAGCTGGAAACTCGGCAGGTCGGCGGCCTGGAGGTGAATACGACCTTGACGCCGACGACCCGGGGCTACCGCCTGAACGGAACCAAGTACTATAGTACAGGCAGTCTGTTTGCCGATTACGTCCTGGTGCGAGCGAAAGCCCCAGACGATCAACTCGTCACTGCCATCGTGCCGACCGGCCGCGAAGGGCTGGAATTGGTGGATGATTGGGATGGGTTTGGCCAGCGCCTGACCGGCAGCGGGACGACAACCCTACGAGATATATGGATTGAGCCCGATGAGGTCGTGTTCGATACCGAAGGTGCGTTCTACGGCCAGCCTTATACCGGGACGGTCCCGCAGTTGGTCCTGACGGCGATCAACGCGGGTATCCTACGCGCTATTCTGCGTGACGCGAGTGCGTTGGTTCGCCGACGTCAGCGCTCATTCCAACACGCACCGACCGCACTTCCGGCCCAAGATCCGCTGCTGCAACAGACGGTTGGACAGATTGCCAGCTACGCCTTTGCCGCGGCGGCATCGGTGCTGGCTGCGGCCGAGGCGCTGGACCGCCTCGACGTGGTGCGAGATCGCGCCGAGCCCGATCTAGAGCCTGCTCACGAAGCGTCGTTGCAGGCCTCCAAGGCGAAGGTGGTGGTCGACGAACTGGCGATACGCGCAGCCGGACTGCTTCTGGACGTTGGAGGCGCGTCGGCGACAAAGCAGGTCTATAACCTGGACCGCCATTGGCGAAACGCTCGCACCCTGGCATCACACAATCCCGGCGTATACAAATCCCGGGCGATTGGTGATTACGAGATCAATGGCGCACAGCTTCCTCTCAGCGGCTTTTTCTGAACAAGCCGACCCAGGATAGCCAAAATCCAGGGCTGGCTAGGGTCGATCATACGCTTTTCTAACGCTGGATGTATTGACTTACTTTACACGAGAGTGGATCATACAACCCTCTCGTTGCGCGGAACTAAACATGAGCGTCGACTTCATCGGGATGATCGCGACCCGGGACAGATCGGAGATCCGGCCGCCAACTGGTCCGGTCATCGACCCAGCCTACCTTGTGCGGGCAGCCCAGGCGCATGACGCGGCCGGGTTCGACCGTATCCTGGTCGCCCACCATTCGCATGATCCGGACGCTGTCCTGGTGGCATCGCAAGCCGCCGTCGCGACCCGGCGGATTGGTTTTATGGTCGCTCACCGGCCCGGTTTCCTGCAGCCCACTTGGGCGGCACGGCAATTCGCCACGCTCGACGTTCTCAGGGCGCGTGAGAGCCTGGAACAGA
>JASHVB010000118.1 GCA_030039695.1 Acetobacteraceae bacterium | reverse complement strand
GGCAAGCCTGCCTCAGCCGGGTACTGGGCGGCCATGACTGACCGCACAGTGCTGTGGTTGGTGGTTGCCTATTTCTTCTGGATGGCGGGGTTCTATGGCTTCACGATGTGGGTGCCTTCTGTCGTCAAGAGTTTTGAGGGCAGCGGCAGCTCGGCCGGCCTGGTCGGCTGGATCAGTGCCATCCCGTTCGCCTTTGCGCTCGTCAGCATGGTGGTGAACTCGGTTTGGTCGGACCGGGTGATGAAGCGCCAAGCCTTCGTGGCGGTGCCGGCGATCATTGGTGCCTGCGGCTTGATAGCCGGACAATTCGTCCATACCCCGGCACTGCAGCTCACCTTCCTGATCATTGCCGCGATCGGTGTGTATGGTCCGTACGGGCCGTTCTGGGCCGTGCCAAGCGCCATCCTGCGCCCTGAAGTGACGGGCGTCGCCATGGGTCTGATCAACATGGCGAACCTTGGCGGATTCCTTGGCCCGTACATCGTCGGCTATGTCGGCACGACGACCAAGAGCGGCTTTGCTGGCTTCCTCGTCCTCGCCGTGTTCCTGCTCATCGTCGCTGCGATCTTCCTGATGATCGGCGTCGACCGCCGCATCGCGGACGAGAACAAGATGAGCGGTAGCTTACGGCACGGTGGTACGCCGGTGGCTCATCCCGGTGAGTGAAACAGCCGTCCAGGATGCCGCCGCTTCCTCTGGAGGGGGCGGCACCCGCAGGACGCGTCGCGCGCCGATATCGACTCGACGTCCATACAATCGGGACATACACGTGTGATGAGTAGCAAGATCAGTTCCATCAATGCGATGGAAATTCTCGATTCCCGCGGCAATCCGACCCTCCGCGTATGGGTCGGTCTGACTGACGGCACAACGGGCGTTGCATCAGTGCCGTCCGGCGCCTCGACCGGACGGTTCGAGGCGCTGGAGCTGCGCGACGGCGATGTCAACCGCTACGGCGGCAAGGGAGTCCGGAAAGCCGTACAGAACGTGACGGAGGCGATCGGCCCGCGCCTGATCGGGCAGGACGTCTCACGCCAGGCAGACATCGATCGGATGCTGATCGAGCTTGACGGCACGGAGAACAAGTCGCGGCTCGGGGCAAATGCCACCGTTGGTGTTTCCATGGCGGTTGCCCGTGCTGCCGCGGCGGCTGCCGGGTCGCCGCTCTACGCCTATCTCGGAGGCCCATCAGCCTGCCGCTTGCCAGTGCCGATGATGAACGTCATCAATGGTGGCAAGCATGCCGACAACGCGCTTGACTTCCAGGAATTCATGATCGTGCCGCGCGGCGCCGCGTCCTTCGCTGAGGCCTTGCGCTACGGAGCTGAGACCTTCCAGGCGCTGCACGCGATCCTGAAGGCCCGCGGCTTCCCGACAGGCGTCGGCGACGAAGGGGGGTTTGCCCCGAATCTGGAGAATAACGAAGCGGCCTGCGCCCTGATTGTCGAGGCCATCCGTACGGCCGGCTATCGGCCCGGCCCGGATATCGCGATTGCCCTTGACCCGGCGGCAAGTTCGTTTGCCTGCGACAGCGGCTACGATCTCACTCGCTCGGGTGGCGGACGAAAGACCAGCGCGCAGATGACCGAACTTTACGCTTCGTGGGTTGCCACCTACCCGATTGTCGCGTTGGAGGATGGGCTGGCCGACGATGACTGGGCCGGGTTCAAACACCATACCGCCACGCTGGGTGCACAGGTGGAGATTGTTGGCGATGACCTCTATGTGACGAATACGAGATTCATCGACCGTGGGATCAAGGAACAGTCCACCAATGCTGTTCTGATCAAGCTCAACCAGATTGGTACTGTTACAGAGACAATCGAGGCCATTCGCATGTGTCAGAATGCAGGATGGCGGTACATTGTCTCGCATCGCTCGGGTGAGACCGAAGACCCTTTCATCGCCGATTTCGCTGTCGCTATGGGCGGAGGGCAGATCAAGACCGGATCGCTGTGTCGAAGCGAGCGCATGGCGAAGTATAACCGGCTGCTTGAGATCGAACATGAATTGGGTGCTCGTGCGATCTACAAGGATCCGTTCCCGCGCTAGGGCAGGAGCCTGGTGTTCGATGTCCGTCCACCCGTCCGCACAGCAATCGCCTGCGTTGATCGCATGCGCTTGCTTCATGCCACGCATGTTGGTGCGTGATCGGTCGGCGTCAACGAGCGGATCGTCGCGTCAATGATTGTGGGGCGGGGACGGGTTGCAATGCGGGCGCTGCGGCCGCCATAGCATGGCCGCTGGCCGCGGCGAGATGCCGACAACAGCTGCGGACAAGGAAAGCCTCATCGCCACGCACATAATGTGCCTGGTGAAGGGGTTGCAACCGTAGCCAACCCATGTGCAGCGCCTCTTTGTGGCGGCGGGCAGGGCGGCTTGGCGACGGCAAGTGCCCTGGCCGCGCATCCGGTTGCCCAACCGAGCTGGTCGGCACGACGCAGCCACCGAATGATGTCTTTGGTCGTGATCGCAGTCCCTTGCCGCCCGATCTCGCGAGCCGACCATCTTCGTTGGCGCCGACGTGCGGTACCAAATTGACCTGAATCAAGAGTCGGCCAATGACAGGACATCGCTCAGCTGCCGAGTTTGGCGGTCAAGCTCACTCAGCAGACGACAAGCGCCGTTGTGACATGGGCGCCTTGCACCAGACACCGCACGAGACTGGCGCGTGCAGCGATCTTTATCTCACCGCCCACGAGAGCCGTGAGCAGAGGATCCCGGATCAGTTCGTCAACGGGCATCTTGGTTGGGGTCATGTTCGATCACGACCCGCCAAAAGCGGCGTTCCCGGGATGGTCGGTCGATCGACCTGGCAGACAGGTCGACAGCCCATAACGAGATAGCATCATGGCACTGACATATTCGAGGCAGGCCGGGTAAGGCGCGCCCATCGGTTTGGACGGATTGTGCATCGCTGCAGAGCACCGCATGCGCGGGGAATCGCGAGACAGGAGCTTGATCCAGGTCAGTGCAGAACTACATCCGGGTAGGTGATATCCATGTGCGAGTCCGTGGGGCAAAGTCGTGGCGAAGGTGTATCGCGTGAGCTTTTTCAAGACGCTGTTCGACAGCACCGGCCACCGCGCTGATCCATGCCAGGGAACCGTGGAAGTCCATGCAGCCAGTCGCGACGATGCAGTCGAGTACGCCAGGCACCGGTTCGCGGAGCTCAAGGGCATAACGAGCTGGTCCCTCTATGCTGATTACGATGTCATACAGGAGCTACCTGGGCGCAAGCGAACATCATGCTCGGTGTGGAGAAACAGCATCAGCGATCATGCGCGCGACGCGCGACGCCTTTAACCGCCTTACTGGCAACTAAACGAGCTTCAAGCAAATGGACCTGGCGAGCAACTGTCTCGGCCCGAGTTTGAAAAATCCATTGGTTGC
>JASHVB010000002.1 GCA_030039695.1 Acetobacteraceae bacterium | reverse complement strand
TTCTGACCTCCTGATCTCGGGCCGATTTCAAGGACTTTGAGCCGAGACCAATTCGTAGGCCAGGCGCCAATCGGTGCCGGGGAACAGCGTCTCGGTCGCATTGAGTTCATTGCAGAGGTGCCGGATCGCCTGATCTGAGGATTGGTTGGCGAGGGGATGGAGCCGGATAGTCAGCGTTTTGGCTTGCTGATCCGGCAGGATATCGACCTCGGTGCTGTAGATGCCGCGCAACAGGCTGCGGGCGTCGTCATGACGCGCCATCTTCTGGTGAACGATCTGCGCCATGGCGGTCTCGGCTCGGTAGGCGATCATCTTGATGGTGTCGATCAGATGCTTGCTCTGCGTGCTGAGCCGATCAAAACGCGCCGCCTCGGGCAACTCGCCATAGGCGATGTGCTTGCTGGTCGCTTTGCGTTTTGCCTTAAGCTCCGCCACCTCTGCATGCAACGCCGCGATACTGTCGCGCAAGTCGGATTTACGCTGGACAAACGCCTCCACCTTGCGCGGTTCGATCGCGTCCTCAAGGTTGATTGCGCCGTACTCGGCGGTGTGTCGATGTAGCAGGCTGACGGCTTTCCGCACCTGTCCATCCAGTGCGCGGTAGGCGGGGTTCACCACCATCGTGGTGTCGGGAATGCCGCCAACGCCATAGTCTACCAACCCGTCCAGATTGTAGCTTTGCCGCATATAGCGGAAGAAATTTTCCTGTGACCATCGGCTGAACATCGCCACCGCCAGCACCGCTGCCGACGCATTGTAGTCGGTCGATAGGACTGCCGTCTGGTGACCGCTTTCCGTCAGTTTGCGGAACTCGCGAACCCAGAGCCGGTTGCTCAGCTGCGTGCCACGCTCGGCGAGCTGGATCGTGGTGCGTTGGCCGGACGGCAAGCGGATCTCCGTGGCGACGAATTCGTCCGCCGACCAATCTGCGCCAGGATATTTGTGATAGGTCAGGCAGGCGATGCGCCGGTCCTTCATCCTGGCAAGAAAGTCAGGGCTGTAACCCTCGCGATCGAACACCATGGTGAAGCGATGCAGGCGAGGATCCGCGGCCAGCTGTGCCGCGTCAGGCTGGTTCGGCACATCCTGCTCGAGCACCGGGAGGATGTCGTATTCGATCGCTTTCAGCATGCCCGGATCGACCGGCTGGCTAACGACAAAGAACGGCTTGCCGTCCATCGCATTGACCCAATAATCGGCTGTCGCACTCAGACACAGACGCTCGCGCGCGACATAGTGCTTGGGTAATCGCCTGGTGCTGCCGTGATAGACCCGGACATGACCGTCGACATAGAGCACCGCCGCCTCGTCCGGTGCGTCCAACATCCACTCCCGGCACAGCGCGGCGCTCCAGGCGAAGGCTTGCTCCTGATCCGCGAGATGCTTGAGCTTGATGCGCAGAGTGCGCACTTCCGGGGCACGGTCGAGGCCGATGAGCTTGCCCCATTCACCGGGCGCGTAATAACGCAACGCTTCCACCGAGCGGAGCCGGGCAAGCGCCATGAACGCCAGCAGCAGCAAGATTGTCGTCAGTCCGTAAAATCCCTTCGGCAACTTGAAATACTCGCCGCTACGGCGCAGCAGGCCGCTGACCAACAGCGCCGGCAGCGCCAACAGCACACCGCCTCTGGCAATGTCCAACGCCGCTTCGAACCGAGGCGCCGCTTCAGTCAGCTCTCCGACGCTCGCCGCCAGGCGTTCCAGTGTTGCCGTCGCCCCGCGTCCCATCGGCGCGGCGCAGTCCACTTCGACGCGCTCGCTCTTGCTGCGCGCCGTCCCAGGCGTACCGCCATCCGGCGCGCTCCTCGCGCCGATGAGGTCCGCGACTAACGCCGCAGCGTCAGAAGTTTTTTTTAACGGGCGTGCGAACCCGCCCGGCCCGTATCGCCTTCTGCAGCGTGTTCAGCTTCACATTCAGCTGCTCGGCAACTTCGGCGACGCTGGCGCCGTCGGCGAGAAACTCTTCAGCTTGCGCAATCACCGCATCAACCAACACCGCCGGACCGCGCGTGACCCGCGGCGCATAGAACCCTTTCGGCCCCTTCTCGCGGTACGTCTTCACCGATCGCTTTACACTGATCGACGTAACCCCGAACGCCCGGATGATGTCGCTTTGCCTCGCACAGCCTTGCTCACAGAACTGGCTGGTGATCATGCGGAAGCTCGCCACATCGTTCTCCGCATGGCTGAACACCGGCAACTGCCCGCTGAAATACGTGATCCGGCCGTCCTGCCTGGCAAACGCCAGCACGTCGGTGATCGGAGTGACACCGCTGGGGAACATCGGCAGATGAAGCTGCGGCATAACCGGTCTCCTCGGCGGGCACGGACGAGGTGCCGCTCCCGCCCCGGCGGTGTGGCAGATTCCTTTCGATTCTAGCCACGTACCGATCGCGGGCGCTCGGGATCGATCTACAAGCCTCTGATGCGACTCCACTTCTCGGCCTTCATTCCGGCTCCAGCCCGATCTCGACATCAGGAGGTCAGTACTTAGGCGATTCGGCAGCGAGTCGGCCGAATTTCGGTGGTTTTGGCCGCAAAATGTCAATGAAATCAATCTTGGCTAATCGAAAACCGCGTGTAGTGTAGACCTACTATCTTTTTTGATGGCGGGCGCTGGCGTAAGTTGATTCGCATGTTCCTGCGATCGAATCGGCGTTTCAAAGACGGCAAAGAGCATCGATACTGGAATATCGTCGAGAACAAGCGCTGCGCCGGCGGCAAGGTGGTGCAGCGGCAGGTGTTATATCTTGGCG
>JASHVB010000117.1 GCA_030039695.1 Acetobacteraceae bacterium | reverse complement strand
GACCCGGACCGCCAGAAGGTCGCGCAAGCCTGGCTTGCGCTGATCCGCAACGATCCGCAAGCGGCGACGCTGGTGACAGCGCTGCCCGCCCAGGCCCAGAGCGAGCCGGGCATTGTGCTCGACTACGCGAAATGGCTGCGCCGAAACGACCGCGTGGCGGACGCGTTGGCGCTGTGGAAGAGCGCAGGCGCCACGGCCCAGGCGGTGGTGCATGACACCGCGCCGGCGGAACTGCCGCTGTTCTGGGACGAACGAGACGTCTTGGCGCGCAAGCTGCTTCAGGAGGGTGACGCGGCCGGCGCTTATGCGCTGGTGGATCATCCGGGCCCGATCGCCAAGGCGCAGATGCTGGATGCGGACTTCCTCGCCGGCTTCATCGCACTGCGCAAACTGCATGACCCGGCAGCGGCGATCCGGCACTTCAGCGATCTCGCGGACGCCTCGAAGGCAGCCATCACGCAAGCTCGCGCATATTACTGGCTGGGGCGCGCGAAAGCCGCCGAGGGTGAGGATCCGAAGGCGGACTATGTCGTGGCGGCGGACTGGCCCACGACGTTCTACGGCCAGCTTGCCGCGCTGGCGATGCGCGACAGTACGGCGGCTCTGGCACAGCGGATCGAGGCGCTGCGTGATCCGGCCTGGAACCGCGAGGCCGCGCTGGCCTTCGCCAGCCACGAAGTGGTGCGCGCCGCGGCGTGGCTGGTGGCATGGGGCGATCCGTATCGCGCCAGGGCGTTCCTGCTGCGCATGGACGAGCTAGCGCCGGATCCAGCCGAGCGCGTGCTCGCAGCCGATCTCGCGTTGCGCGTCGGGCTGCCGGACACGGCAATATTCATCGCCCGCCGCATGGGCCGCGACGGCATGATGCTGCCGCAAGCCGGCTGGCCGATGCCGTACGTGCCGCCAGGAGGGGCGCTCGATCCCGCGGTGGCGCTTGCGATCATGCGACAGGAGAGCAGTTTTGACGTGGGGGCGGTGAGTCCCTCGGGTGCGCGAGGGTTGATGCAGTTGATGCCGTTCACCGCGACGACGGTGGCAAAGCAGATCGGCGTTGGCAATTCGCTGATTTCGCTGACCAGCGATCCGGCGCACAACATGCGGCTCGGCAGCGCCTACCTGGAAGAAATGCTGCAACGTTTCGGCGGATCGCTGCCGCTGGCGGTGGCGGCATACAACGCAGGGCCGCAACGCGTGGAGGAATGGCTGGCACAGAACGGCGATCCCCGCGCGCGCGCCGTGCAGCGTGTCGATATGCTTGACTGGATCGAGGAAATTCCGCTCGCCGAGACGCGCAATTACGTGCAGCGCGTGCTGGAGAACGTGACAGTGTACCGCGCCATCCGTGGCGAGAAGGTCGAAATCCACTTGGCGCAATGGACGCACTAGACCATCGGCTCTCCGCGTGGGACGGGTTGCCTCTGCATGTGCGCGAGTGGCGCGACGGCGAGGCGGATCCGCCAGTGCTGTGCCTACCCGGGATCGTGCGCACCGGCGGCGACTTCGCGGGCGTCGCGGCGGCGCTGGGCGCCGGTCGACGCGTGATCGCGCCGGACTATCCGGGCCGGGGGTGTTCCGGTCGCAGTCGTGACCCTCGCCGCTATGCGCCAGAGGCCTGCGTGCGCGACGTGCTGGACATCTGCGCCGCGCTGCATGTGCATGATGCGCTGGCGATTGGTACGAGCTTCGGCGGCTTGCTGTGCATGGCGTTGGTCGCTGCCCGCCCTAGCCTGTTGCGCGCGGTCGTGCTGAACGACGTGGGGCCGGCGATCGGCGGCGGTGGCGCGGATTTCGTGCGGCAGTTCGTCGCCACCGACCCCGCACTGGAGAATCTGGACGCGGCGATGGCGCATCTTCGCAGGCTGCTGCCGGCGATGTCTCTGAAGACGGATGCGGATTGGCAAGCGATGGCGCGACTGACCTACGCCCCGGCGGCGGATGGCCGGTGGCGTCCCTTATGGGACACGCGCATCTCCGGGTTGCTCGCCGGGCCATTACCGGACTTGTGGACCTTGTTCGGCGCCCTGGAGAGCAAGCCGCTGCTGCTGGTGCGCGGCGAAGCGAGCGACATCCTGCTGCCCGAGACGGTCACACGCATGCGGTCGGTTCGGCCAGACATGCAGGTTGTGGCGTTGCCCGGCATCGGTCATGCACCGACCCTTGGGGAGCCACCGGTAGTCGCGGCGCTCAGCCGCTTTCTGGAGCGCATCGCATGACTCCGGCGCGGCTGATCGCCGGAGGGTTCGGGATCGGCTGGGTGCCGGTGATGAGTGGCACGCTTGCATCGGCCGTCGCGACGCTCGTCGGCATCGGCCTGATGCGTTCCTCGCCATACGCGCTTTGGGTGGCGATCTTGCTGGCGGTCATTGGCGGGGTGTGGGCGATACGGGCGGCTGGCGCGGACGGCGATCCAAGCTGGGTCGTGATCGACGAATTCGCCGGGCAGTGGATTGCGATGCTTGGGCTGGCGCGGGTGACGGTCCCAGGAGCGTTGGCGGCGTTTGTCTTGTTCCGGGTGCTGGACATCACAAAGGTGGGGCCGATCGGATGGGCGGATCGGCGGCACGATGCCGTTGGGGTCATGGCTGACGACGTGATCGCCGGCTTGATTGCGGCGCTCGCCCTGTGGGGGGCGCGGCTGGTGTGACAGCTGTCCCGCGCGGCGCTGGCGAGGTCGAGGGGCGCAGTGATCCGGGTGACGGGCCAGCCGATCGAAACAGGCGTACCTTTCGGCTCTCACCCTCGATTTTACCGCCGGTCCGCCGGGCGATCCGGCCGCCCCATCCCGCCAAAAGCGGCAGAGCCCTTCAAGATCAGCATCGCCGTGTCGCGCGCGGGCATGCCGGGGAT
>JASHVB010000969.1 GCA_030039695.1 Acetobacteraceae bacterium | reverse complement strand
ACCTGGCCACCCGTGCGCTGGCTCTCGACGATCTGCAGGTAGATGCGACCCTGCGACTGCTTGCGGCGGAAATACATGTCCGACGGCGTCGGGAGAGAATCGATACGAGGTGCCCACATGGTGCCGCGGATAAACGCGCAGTCAACAGAGAAATGCATCGAAACGTGGCACTACAATCTAGGCAAAATCACCGCGGTCCGTCATCAACATGCCACAAAATCAATTACTTAATCGAATGGCAGCGAACCCAAGTGTTGAAGATAAGTTCGAACTTGTCCGATCGGGCTGAGCGTCTTCGTTCTGTCTCGTTGACAAGATTGCATCAATGGCTGACAAGCTGGTTGCTCGGAGGACCCGGGATCACGCCGGGGCCCGGGGCTTGGCGCAGCCGCCACCCTGCCTGGATGGGTCAGCTCTTACGGCGCTTACCGCGGAGCTGACATGAGCATCGTCCAACTGTTCTTTTCCGCCACCGTTGCGGCCACCGCCTTTGCATGCGCGGGCGTTTGGGCGGGTCGTCGATTCCTGCGGTCCCGGGTGGCTCACGGACATCATGAGGTGCTGGGCGCGCTGTTTCAGACCGGCGGCACTCTCCACGCGGTATTCTTGGCATTCTTGGTGGTCGCCGTGTGGCAGTCCTATGATGCTGCGCGCGCCAACGTCGCCGAAGAAGCGTCGGCGCTTGCGACCCTCTATCGCGCGAGTGCCGCCATGGAACCGGCAAGGGGAAACGCGCTCCGCAAGCTGGTCCGGGACTATGTGCAGGCAGTCGTGGAGAAGGAATGGACGGTGCAGGCGGCAACCGGAGGTGTCAGCGCCGAAGCGCGGCGCACGGGCCTCGCCATGTACCGCCTCTTCGCGCAGGAAGATCTCACGGCGAGGCGGAACGATGCTGCCGTCGACGGAGCGGCGTTGGCGATTATTTCGCAGATACAGGCCGACCGTAATAAGCGAACGTTGCAGGCTGGGACATCGCTGCCGATCGTCATATGGCTTGCGGCGATTGGCTCCGGCGCGATCGTCCTCTCGATGAGCTTCTTTCTTGTCATGGGAGAGGCCACGCCGCAAATGATTGTGACCAGCATCATGGCGAGCACAATCGCGCTGCTGCTGAGCGTCACGTTTGTGCTGAGCAGGCCGTTCGCCGGGCCGATGGCGCTGCAGCCGGAACCATTCCAGCATTCGCTGCAAGTGTTCGACTCCGTCGATGCGGATGCGCCACTGTAATTTCCCTGCGCTCGCTCGTCAGGCGCTACGCGCTGGCAGCCATCCCGAGAAACTCGTCGCAGCGACCGAACCTGGGGTGGCGGCCTGTCGGTGTCCGGCGTCGACGCATCCTGGTTTGGCAGCGGACCGGCAGAAAGCCACCAACCGGTCCTTGAATCGGGCCGTTGTCATCACTCATGCACCCATTCCCGCCATAGCAGCATCAGTGCGGCCATCAACGCCGGACCGAAGAACAGGCCGAACAATCCCCATACGGCGACGCCGCCGAGAATGCCGAGCAACACCCACAGGAACGGCAGGCGCGTGGCACCACCGATCAGCGCCGGGCGGATGAAGTGGTCGGCGACGAACGTCACCACCACGCCGCTGGCGAATACGGCAATGGCACCGACCAGCGCGCCGTTCACCAGTAGCAGCAGCGTGGCGATGCTGAACAACACGGCCGCGCCGAATGGGATCATCGCCGAGACTGCGGTCAGCACGCCGAACGACGTCGGGTGCGGCACACCGGCGAGTGCATAGGCGATGCCGAGCACCAGCCCTTCGCCGAGTCCGACCAGCACCAGACCATCGACTGTGCCATGTATGGCGGCGACTGTTTGCTCGGCGATTCGTTCGCCTGGTGGGCCGAACGCGCGGTGGCTGGCACGCTGCATTTGCCTTGCCAGATGTTCACCGTCGCGGAGCAGGAAGAACAGGGTCAGCAAGGTAATCGCGAACAGCACGACGCGATGGACAAGCTGCGCGCCGAACAACCTGGTTGCGGCGAGAACATTGCTGCGACCCACCTGATGCAACAACTCGGCAGCGCTGGTGGGATTGCCAAGATAGCTGGTCCACCATTGCGTTGCACGCTCCGCGCCAATCGGCAATCTGCTGAGCCAGTCCGGAGGTGGAATGCCGGTTTTGCGCAGGTTGTCGATCCATTGGATCAGGCCATGCGCCTCGCGGGCGAACTGGATGGCGACCAGCGTGAGCGGCAGCAGAAATAACAACGCGATGCACACCGTGAACAGCGTCGGCATGAGTAGGTTGTGGTGCCTCGGCGGAAAGCGCGTCAGCGCGCGGCGATACAGCGGCCAGAGGGCGATGGCGATGATGCAGGCCCAGACCAGGGCAGGCAGAAAATCGCGCAGCGTCCACACCCCGAGAAGTGCGAGGGCAATCGCGAGGACCAGAAGGGCGACGTGCTGTGGATGGGTTTCGTTGTATTCCGGGTTGCGTTCGGGCGGGGGCATGTGATGGGTCCGTGAGAAATGTCATTGCGAGGAACGCCGCGGCGAAGCAACCCCGTTCATGGGTGCGCATCCGTGAAGGAGATTGCGTCGCCGCTCAGTTCCTCGCAATGACAGGACACCTTAGCGGAAGTCGCGCGTCGGCACCTTGATGCCGATCAGATCCATTTGCAGCGCGCGGCTGGGGCGTTCGCGCGGATCGGGGCCGCTGCCGTGGCGCACGTGATCGGCACGGCTGAACGGCGCGGGGAAATCCGCACCACGCTCTCCGACGCTGCGCAGCAGAGCGGACAGATCGGTGAGGTGGTCGGCAACGACGTGGATCACCTCGCCTTCACGCTGCACCTTGCCGCGGCAGCACAGCATGCTGGCGGTCAGCACCACGCGGCGCTGACGGTCGAACACCGAGGGCCAGACGATCAGGTTGGCATGACCGGTCTCGTCCTCAATGGTGACAAACAAGACGCCGCGCGCGCTGCCGGGGCGCTGGCGCACCAGGACAATGCCCGCGACGGTCAGTCGCTGGCCGTCGCGGGTGTTGGTGAGATCGGCGCAGGTGATAATGCGCCGGGCGCGGAGGTCGGCGCGCAGAAAGGACACCGGATGGCGGCGCAGGCTAAGTCCGGTGCTGCGGTAGTCTTCGACGACTTCGCGTCCGGCGGTCATGGAAGGAAGGGGTACGTACACCTCACCCGCGGAGGAGGAGAGGTCGAGACGTGGTAGCGCCGAGGGTGAGCGGCGGACGCCACGGAGGTTTCGAACGGTTGCCGCCTCACCCGACGTCGTTTTGCTCCGTCGCGTTGATCCGCTTCGCGGTTCAACCCCGCGGAGCGGGAGAGGTATTTCATCCAGCCCGCGGATTGCCCACACCGCCTGGCGCCGGTTCAACCCCAGACCACTGAAGGCGTCGGCCTCCGCCAGTCACTCCAATGCGGCCAGCGGCACGCCCGCGCGTTCCCGCACATCTTCAACCGAATCGTACTGCCCATCCGCCCGCTGCGCCACGATCTCGTCCGCGTGCATGCTCACAAGGCCCTTCGCCATGCGCAGACCAAGCCGTACCGCCAGCCTCTCGCCGTTACCCGGTTCCAACGTGCAGTCCCACAGCGACGCATTGACGCAGACCGGCCGCACTTCCACGCCATGCAGTCGTGCGTCGCGCACAATCTGCGCCGGCGCGTAGAACCCCATCGGCTGCGCGTTCAGCAGCGCGCAGCAGAACACGTCGGGGTGATGGCATTTCAGCCAGGATGACGCATAGGCGATCAGCGCGAAACTTGCGGCGTGGCTCTCGGGAAAACCGTAACTGCCGAAGCCCTCGATCTGACTGAAGGTCTTTTCCGCGAATTCCTGCGTATAGCCGCGTTCCAGCATGCCCGCGATCATCTTGTTACGGAAATGATGCACGCCGCCGGTGAACTTGAATGTCGCCATACTGCGACGGAGCGCATCTGCCTCGCTCGGCGTGAAGCCGGCGCAGACGATCGCCACCTGCATCGCTTGTTCCTGGAACAGTGGCACGCCGAGGGTCTTTTCCAGCACACAGCGCAACTCTTCCTTGGGGTAATGGACCGGTTCGATGCCCTCACGGCGGCGCAGGTAGGGATGCACCATATCGCCCTGGATCGGCCCTGGCCGCACGATCGCGACCTGGATGACGATGTCGTAAAACGTGCGTGGTTTCAGCCGCGGCAGCATCGACATCTGCGCGCGCGACTCGATCTGGAAGGTGCCGAGCGTGTCGGCGTGGCGGATCATTTCGTAAGTAGCGGGATCTTCTGCAGGGATGGCGGCGAGATCGAGCCGCTGGCCGCGATGCTTGTCCAGCAGATCGAACGCGCGGCGCAGGCAGCCGAGCATACCCAAACCGAGTACGTCGACCTTCATGAAGCGAAGAATATCGATGTCGTCTTTGTCCCATTCGATGACCTGACGGTCTTCCATGCGCGCCGGCTCAATCGGCACAAGATCATCGAGACGGTCCTGCGTCAGGACGAAGCCACCGGGATGTTGCGACAGGTGACGCGGGAAATTGAGAAGTGTGCGCGCCAGGTCGAGCGTCAGACGCAGACGAGGGTCTTCGATATTGAGGTTCAGTTCGGTGACGCGTTCATCCTCGATGCCATCCTCGCCCCAGTGCGACATCTGCGTCGCCAGCGCACCGGTCACGTCCTCCGTCAGGCCCAGCGCCTTACCCACGTCGCGGATTGCGCCGCGGCCACGATAGCGGATCACCGTGGCACAGATCGCGGCACGGTCGCGACCATAGGTGTTGTAGACCCACTGGATGACTTCCTCGCGCCGCTCGTGCTCGAAATCCACGTCGATATCGGGCGGCTCCTTGCGTTCGGCGCTGACGAAGCGTTCGAATAACAGACCGCTGCGCGTCGGATCGATCGAGGTGATGCCCAGCACGTAGCACACCGCCGAATTGGCGGCGGAGCCGCGGCCCTGGCACAGAATGTCGCGTGAGCGCGCGAAGCGGACGATACTGTCCACCGTCAGAAAGTATGGCGCGTACTGCAGTTGCTCGATCAGTTCGAGCTCGTGGCGAAGTTGGTGGATCACCGCGTCCGGCACGCCGTCGGGATAGCGCCGCGCCGCGCCTGCCCACGTCAACTCTTCCAACGTCTGCTGTGCGGTCATACCGGGAAAGCGGACTTCGTGCGGATACTGATAGCGCAGCTCATCGAGAGAGAAGCGGCAGCGGCCGGCAATCTCCAGCGTGCGTGCGACGGCGTCGGGGTGGCGCGAGAACAGACGCACCATTTCTTCCGGTGGTTTCAGGTGGCGATCGGCGGAGCGCTCACGGCGGAAGCCGGCGTCGTCGATGGTGCAGTTCTCGCGAATGCAGGTCAGCACGTCCTGCAGCATACGACGCTGCGGCACGTGATACAGCACGTCGCCGGTGGCGACGGTGGGGACGCGCGCGGCGCGGGCGAGATCGGCAATCTGCTGCAAACGCACGGCGTCGTTGGGACGGCGGTGCAGGGTGAGCGCGACATAGGCGCGGTCGGGGAAAAGCACGCGGAGGCGCCGAAGGTTCTCGTCAGTGATGGCATTGCACAGGATGGCAATGAGGCCTTCGGCGTGGGCCGCGAGGTCGTTCCAATGCAATTCGCAAGCGCCTTTGCCGGCCCGGCTCTTTCCCAGAGTCAGCAGGCGACAGAGACGCGAATAGGCGGCGCGGTCGGTGGGGTAGACGAGGATTGAGGCGTGGTCGGTCAGGTCCAGGCGGCAGCCGATGATCGGGCGGATGCTGGCTTCCTGCGCGCGCTGATGGGCACGAACAATGCCGGCGAGGGTGTTGCGGTCGGTGATGCCGAGGGCGGGGAGGCCGAGCATGGCGGCTTGTGCGACGAGCTCCTCGATGTGCGAGGCGCCGCGGAGGAAGGAGTAGTTGGTGGTGGTTTGGAGTTCGATGTAGGGGGGTAAGTTCTGCTTGCCAAGATTGGATGAAATCTGGTAATACCCCATGGTATGGCCCTTGTGAAGATAGGAAAGGCGGCAGAAATGCTGGGCGTCGATGTCCAGACCCTGCATGCCTGGGAGAAGTCCGGGGAACTGGTCCCGGACCGGCGCAGCAAGGGCGGCACACGCTATTACGACGTGGCGAAGATCCTGGGCCTCGGCAACGAGGATATGCCCACGATCGGCTACGCCCGCGTCT
>JASHVB010000968.1 GCA_030039695.1 Acetobacteraceae bacterium | reverse complement strand
GGCGGGGAGCGCGCTTGCTGTCCGCTTTGTGGCACGCAATCGCGTTCGCGTCATAGCATCTACTCACGCACGCTTGGCGATCTTTCCGCTCAGGGGACACCGGTTACGATCCGGGTGCGCGTGGGTCGCTGGCGCTGCCGGAACGAGCGGTGCGATCGTCAGATCTTCACCGAACGTCTTCCGGGACTTGCCGCTCGTTCTGCGCGTTAGACCGACCGCTTGGCGGAGATCGTCAGGCTGTTCGGCCATAGCGCGGGCGGGCGCCCCTCGGAACGATTGATGGTCCGACTGGGCATGCGCGTGAGCGACAGCACAATCCTGCGGCGGGTCAAGCATCACGCCAGGACCAAGCCCAATCGACCCGCGATCCGGGTCGCTGGTGTCGATGAGTGGGCTTGGCGGAAGGGCACGAAATTCGGCACGATTGTCGTGGACCTGGAGCGCCGCCGTGTGGTGGATCTGCTGGCAGATCGCGTGGCCGCAAGAATGGCAAATTGGTTCAAGCAACATCCTGAAGTCGAGATCATCAACCGCGATCGCGATGGCCTCTATGCTGACGCGGCCCGTCAGGGCGCACCTCAGGCGCGGCAGGTTGCTGATCGCTTCCACCTGTTGAAGAACTTACGAGACACCATCGCGCGGCATCTCGGCGGGTTCGAGGCACCCATCCGGGCATTTGCTACCGAGGTTGAGGATGACCATGACACGCCGGAGCAACCGCGTATCAACAGATCAGATCGAAATTCAGAGACCGCAGAGCGGGAGAGGCTGAAGCGCCGTCGCCGCGCTGCCCGCCGAGCCATGTTCGATAGGATCAGAGCTCTCTATGACGCTGGCGGCACGGTCAGGGAAATCGCACAGAAGCTCGGCCTTGGTCGCCGACGCGTGTATCGATGGGTGCGTCACATTGACCTGCCGGAACGCAATGCGATGGCCCCCAAGCCTTGTACGCCGGCCTATTGCGGTACTTTCCTGGCACGAAGCTGGGCCGAAGGGACGACCAAAGTCCGCCAGCTGTTCGCCGATATACGCGATCGCGGTTACACGGGTTCATACAGCCATCTGACGCGTTTCCTCGCTCCCTGGCGCAACGACAGTCCATCGCAGGACAGGGATGATGGGTTATCGGCTGACCAGGAACGGCTCCTTGGCCTCCGCGAACAGGGCCATGTCGACCGCGCTCTGCCCACCACACAGCACGGCGCACAAGGCAATCATCAAGATCTCGTGGAAGTCGTGCAGCCCGGCGTTGCCCGTACGCGGGTCCTCGAGGCCGTCCAGACAGGCGATAAACTGCTCCACGGTAACTCCCCGCTGCGTCACGCGGGCTCCCGTAGAATCCATATCTGCCGAGCCGGGCAAGTGTCACGACTCGCCTGTCAAGCGAAACCCAAGTGCGAATCCCCTGGCGGTCGTGGTCAGATCGGTAGTAGTCGGGCCGCGTTTGCGAGTATCAAGGCGACAAAAGCCGCCGCGAACAACAATATCGCGACCTCGAGCCGTCGCTCATCCAGGGGATGTTCTGGGTAGGACAGGACGAGCACGCCCAGTACAACGAGCACGGCTGTTAGGAAGTAGAGAAAGATTGTCACGAGTTTCTCCATTGGCACATGAGCCGCCTGATTCGGGCGGGCGGCCGTCTGGGGACTCACTCCCCGGTGCTGCGAACGGAGAATCCTTTTGTGTTGGAGGTCATGGCGGCGTGTCGCCCGTCGCCGGGTCGGTTCAGCTGAGTGCGAGTACTTCGAGGTCCTTCCGGGCGGGCCGGTAGGCGCGAGCGGCATGCTCCTCGCAATACGGTTTACCGATCACTGTTGGCGCGTCACAGTAGTAGAACGTCGGGGTCCTCGGTGTACCGCAGGGCCAGCAGCACCGATGCTTCTTATCGGTCATTGCCCGCTTTGGCGGAGCGACGGGGGTAAGTTCGTCCTGGCTTGCATTCGTCCGGCGAGTGACCGTCGTGGCCGCGTCAACCGCGCCAGGCGCGAGGCTGGTTAGAGCCGGCAGAGTCGGTCCGTGGGACCGCGGTGCCAGCCGTTTCCGTGGTGCTGTCGAGCCAGTTGGGTCACGACGGATTGGTGTCGGTCGCGACGGCAGGTCGAGCCGATGAGCTTTGCCGACGACAGCGTTCTTCGACACGCCCATACGCCGGCCGATTTCCGCTGTAGAATGGCCTTCGTCCCACAGCTGGTGTAGCTGTGTGATCTGAGCGTTTGTCCATGCTGTGTCGGATGGCATTCCGACCTCCTCTCTCGGGTGTTCTTCGGGATGCGCTGCCACAGCGGCATGCGACCCGCGCGGGGGCGCAGGGGGATGTCGCCTGGCGGGGAGTGGACGAGGTTGGTTGGAGCTAGGCTGCTCTTACCGAAGCGTCGGCGATCTCAATCATCCGCTGATCTGGTTCTCGGCGACCGCGGGCCGTCGTAGCCCTGCAAGGGCGCGCGGGCTCGTCCCGCGCGTGGCGAGGACCCCCGCCCCTTGCGGGACAAGCGGCTTGCGGTAGCGTGCTTTACTCTGCTTTCTGAAATGTCAGCTTGCTGCTTGAAAGGTCCGAAGGCGATGAGGGCATCTGCCTGGTAAGACCGAATGCTGGTCGGGACTTGCCA
>JASHVB010000967.1 GCA_030039695.1 Acetobacteraceae bacterium | reverse complement strand
CGCCATCGACCTATGGTCGCGCGGCTTACCCGCAGGACGCGCGCCGCCTCGTTCAGCGACAAGCGGACGTTGGCAGGCGCATCTGCCAGTGTGCGGGAAATGACATCTGCCTTTCGGCGAGCTTCCGCCCAAGCCGCATCATCTCTGTCGGAGCATTCCACCGACTGTCATCCGTCTATCACTTGGCCGCTCTTCAGAGCACGTTGTCGCAGATAAGGATCAAAGTCCGAGCACGTTGTCGCACATAAGGGTCAAAATACGGCGTGCTGTGTTGCAGCATTGGCGTCAGTGGTGCGAATTTTCCGTGCACCGACGGCACTGATTTTCCTCGAAATCCGTGCTACAGAATTGGCATCAACGCGACACCGAAGGCCATCTGCGGCAGTCGTCGCGTTGTGGTGCGCGGGCTCGGTCACATGGGTTTCGCCAGCGCTGCGATCCTCGGGTGACAGGTTCGTTGGAACAGTTGGCATGCGGTGCAGCGAAGCCTGGTAAATGACGCTTGCTCTGCGAGAGCGCATCAGTCTCCCCCAACGTTGTAGTTCTGCGGCGGGCCCCAGAGAACCACTTGTGAGCCGCCGCCGTACGGGTTGGTGACCACCGCGTTCTGCCAATAGGTTCCCCGGAGGGCAGGCGACACACCGACCGGGGTGTCGCACGACGTCAGCATGCCGCCCGCGGCGGTCAGCAACGCGAACCAGAGCAACCAGCGGCAGACACGCGAACGGACCCGCTTCATGCTGTACTCAGCCTGGCTCTGTTGACGATGATGTGTGGGAAGCCAGGTCATCCTATTCAACCAGTAGGACTGATAATCCCCGCCGCGTCTCGCGCAGTCCCCGCACGGTTGGCACCACCGCCAACGATCAGCAGCTCGCGCAGCCGAGATTGATTGGAACCAAACAACGTCACACCGCCTATTGCAAAGCGGCCGAGATCGGCATCATCATCGTACGGAAGTGCCAGCCATACATGATCCACACTGGCAGGCCATTTGCCGCAATGGCAATGAAAGTTTGCCCTGAGAAAACCCAAATCACTTGCCGGATATGAGACTGTGCCATTCTTGTACTCACCCTGATGGTGTGGGAAAAGCCTCGTGGAATCGGGAAACACTTCGTGCCGTTCCCACCAATATAGCTGCGACTTTTGCCGTGACCTTTCAACTGCATTAGAGCCATGGCAGTCCCAATGTTTGCGCAGCTCACACCGCGTCTTGTTGTGGGCGGTGCGTCTCTGGTCGGTTTATCCGCGCACCTTGTCGCAAGCCGAGCACAGAGCAACGGCATAGGTACAGGCGTGAGATTCTTGATTCTCTGCTAAGACTAAGATGGCGCCATCATAGGTGGCATCGCGACGGCGCGGTGGCTTTTTGCCCGCGGCCTTTTGGGCGCGACCAGGTGGATCACATCGCTGGAATCGAGATGGCATCTACGAGGGTCAAATGGCAATCTTCGACATCACAGGCGATGTCCGTGGCGAGGCACACATCGTAGAGCGCTCCTCTGGTCTTGGCGTCTCAGCGACTGCAGACGCCGTTCAGTTCGTCAGTGAACACCTCAAGTCCGAAGCGGCCTGAGCAACCAGATCAACATCCAACCGCCATCGTCCGACGCCTCCGGGAGTCTGTCACCGAGCAGAGCCGAGTTACTTAACCCACGTTGTGCCGAGCTGGGTCGATCTGCACATTCGCTGTCATGCCGGCCGCCAGATGCACATTCCGAGGTACCGTATCAATATGGATGCGCACAGGAATCCGCTGCGCCAGGCGCACCCAGGTGAAGATCGGATTAACGGTTGCCAGCCCTGATCCGTCGGCTTCGGCGTTCGGAACCGCGATCCCATGGGCAATGCTCTGCACATGGCCGTGCAGCACTTGGCTGTACCCCATCAGTTTTATTCGCGCTGGATCGCCCACATGAATTGCGCTGATGTTAGATTCCTCAAAATAGCCGTCCACCCAGAACGAGTCAGAGTTGACGATGGCAATGTCCTTATCTCCAACACTGGCATAATCGCCGCGTTGCACCAAAAGATTGGTTATATAGCCATTCACCGGCGAGCGGATGTTAGTACGTTCCAGGTTCACTTTGGCCTGTGCCAGGCTTGCAATCGCCTTTTGATACGTGGCGTCCGCGACCCGCGCCAAGGTTGTGTACTTCTGCTTCTCCTCCACCGATACCTCCAGGCTGGTCAGTGCCAACCGACGCCTAGCCTCCCGTTCGGCGTTTTCGGCATTGGCCCTCGCCTGCTCCACGGCCGCTGCCGCCTCATCGACAGCGATGGCATAGTTGGTCGGGTCGATTTCCATTACCTGCTCGCCCTTATGGACGAACTGGTTGTCAACCACCGGCAGTCGCACGATCCGCCCCGACACCTGCGGCGCCAGAGTGACAACATAGGCACGCACAGTCGCATCCCGCGTCCACGGTGCGGCCATGTAGGCTTGCCATAGCCCCCACCCCAGCATGCAGGCGAGGCCCACGGCGATGAGGGTCAGCAGGACCGGAAGGACGCGCAGCGACGACGGTGGATGATCGATCGATCTACGTGACGGGACCGGGGACCGTGGTGTGTCGCCGCAGGCCCCCGCACGCCGCGGCCGAACCTCCGCTTGCAACATCATACCCTCCACCAGGCGACGAGCTGTACCATCGCAGACAGCAGCATTATGTAGACCGCGAATACCAACAGCGCCGGATGCCAGACGCGGCGCAGCAGCCCGAAACGGTCCGCCAATCGCCGCAACACCAACAGAGCGAGCCATGCAGCCACCATCAAAACAGCGATCGGGGCGACGTAGATGCCACAGAGGTTGATGTCGGTGAATCTCATGACGACGACCTGAAATAAGCGGAATGCCGAGACAGCGTCTCGATCATGGTGCTGATCGTGCCGCGCGCCCGAAGGATTGCTGTGGCGCCCGGCTTTGCCGCCAGGACCTGGTCCAGTTTTGCCAAGTTCGCGATTGTTGTTGCGTTGTCACCGTGCGCGAAGGCCTCGAGAGCCGTCTCGAGATAAGCCGTGGAACCGGAACGACCGACCGCGCCGCGCAGCCGAATGATCGCTGAGCCGACCGTCCGATTAGCGGCAAGCCAGGACCAGCGCAGCGGAAGCGCCTCAGCGGGCATGGCCGCAAGACGCCCATAAACACGGTCGTCCCACGCCGCCCGGCTGGGCTGGATCGCACCCGCTGCCAGGCGCCGAAGGTCACGCAGCGTCAGCGCCAGCAACCGTCGGGATTGCGCCGCGGTAGACAGCGGCGGCATGAGACGCAGTGCTAGTGCGGCAATGCCGATCCCCGCAGCGATCGCCATTGCCTGATTGTGGAACTGCTCCACATCGTACGTCATTCCGTTTTCGGGACTAACCAGTGTCACAAACAGAACGGCGGCGGCGAAGAATGACAGTGGTCGCCAGGACTGCGTGACCATCGCTCCGACGGGGACAAGGACCAATCCGAGCGCTATACAGAAGCCGGCATAGCTCGGCTGTTCTGGCAGCACCGCAAACGTGATGATGGCCGCAACGACGGCTGCCATGAGACAGCCGAGCATAAGATCGATGACCATGGTGGGAGCCTGATCGCCGCGGGGAGGCAGAACGGTAATCATAATGGCCGCAAATGCCACCATAGAAGCGCCGTTTGGCCACGCTGTTGCAATCCAGGCGATTGATGCGATGGCGATCGTCACGAAAGCACGCAAGCCGTTCAGGACCGGCGGCAGCCAGTCGGCGACCCGAAGGTTGCCAACGACGCGGCGTGGGACTGCCGACCCGGGTTCGTGCAGCAGAACGAGCGCATCGATGGCACGGTTGATGCCGAGCAGCGCCTGGGCCGTGCGATCAGCAAGCAACCGCAGCGAAGGCTCAGTCGCGGGGAGTGCAACCAGGGCGCGGACCGCAGCTGCGATTAACGCGCGGATTCGTGCCGGTTCGTTCGCCCAATTCACCCCGCCAATCGTGATCCACGGCGTACGCAGCTCCACGGGTAGCACTTGCAGAATCGCCGCGCACTCCCGGGCGCCTTCGGGACCCGGGATATTTACCAGGTGATTGGCAACCGCGCTCCATCCGGACAAGGCAGAAAACAATCCATCCATGGCATCCCGCAGCGGCTTCGGGTTGGCGCGCAGTTCGGGTGCCTCACCCCGCGCCGTATCGGCGATCGCATCGAGTGCACCAACCCGGCGAAGCAAATTGCGACGAACGATCGCAGTGGCCGGTAGGTCGGACCGTGCCAGACTGAGCGATCTGATCATGCCACGAGTGATCTCGGCCGAGATGCTGGCAAGCAGCATTGCGAGCCGTCGCCGCGCCCGGCCAAAATCGGTACCTGCCAGCACAATTCCGGCGCAAACGATACCGATGCAGATCTCGTCGGCCCGCGTCACGGCCAGCATGAATGCGTCGCCGTTCGTACCGCCGACAGCGCCGAGTTCATCCCCGGCTATGATCGCCACCGTGTAGCCTGCCAGGGCGGCGGCGTAGGATGCAAAATTGTGCAGAACGGTCGCGACGAGCGTGCAGACGCCACACCACAACGCCAGACATATCAAGAAGCCGCCGCGGCTTTGTGGGAAGCACGCGCTGAGCATGACGGCAGCCATGGCGCCGACCACTGTGCCGATCATTCGAAACCAGCCTTTGCGCAATGAGGCACCGAGCATCGGCTGACACACGATCGCTGCCGACGTGCCGGCCCAGAACGGATTATCGAGCTCCAGCCAGAATGCGATGGTCATTGCGAGACAGACCGCTACCCACATCCGCAGGCCAAACAAAAGCGGTGGGCCGACTGCACGCAGCGCCGGCAGTATCTTATCTTCAACCGTCCGAGCTACGTGTCGGTCGATCGATGCGATGGTTGTCAACGTAAGGCCCCTACGCACGATTGCAGGTTTAGGTAGATCCGCCGACGCGAGCCACCCGGGGAGACGGCGGTCTCTAGTCTGTCCGTGAAGACACACATGGCTGCCATGACAACAGTCGGCACGCGGCCACCGCGGTTCGGTGGCAAGGAACTCATCGTCTGATGCTCCCCGGTTAAGGGAGCCGATCCAATGGCTCTCCGGAGGTCCCTCGTCCTGCGGGCGTCGTCCGACGAAAAGACCGCTTGTCAACGTTGGCTGTGAGTGGCACCGCCCTCCTGACAGGCTGTCGTCGGCGCGGCCACTCGGTTGTTGTGTAACAACCAAGTGGCGTGTGCGCCTACGATCCCGCCGTGGTCAGAAGCCGCTGACCTGGGCAGCGCCGGTACCGATAAAATATCCAGGTTCCTGGGTCAGCAGATGTTGGTTCCGCAGGTAGTTCGGGTTGGAGCCGCCACCGATGTACGCGGCGTTTGCGGCCCCAGCGACAGCCTGGTTGAACTGGACAAATGGATGTGTCGCAGGTTGCGCCAAGGCTGTCGCGGCACCCAGGATCAGAACCATCGCGGGAACGATGGCGAATTTCGTTAGGGTCATGTCGGATTCTCCGCTAAAGCTGGTCAAGCAATTGAAGCGGACCTTCACTCGCTTCGTCCGCTTTTGCTTGACGCCGATATGGTCTGGCCCGTCATGCCGGTCCAATATCAAGTTGGTCAGAGTTCGATACCAGATCAGTATCGCCATTCGGTGGGTTGGCTTGGCCTGGCTCATGCGCGCTGTCGAGCAGGTGCGCGACGAACTCCTCGCCCACCTGTCGCCGCTCGGCTGGGAGCACGTCAATCTCACCGGCGACCATGTCTGCGTCGAAGCGACGAGGTAACGGAAAGCAATGACGGATACCGACCGCCCGGTGTCGCGTTGACCCCAATGCAGCGCGTCGCAGATTAGGATCAATTGTCATGCTGGTCTCGTAATGGCATCCAGCGTCAACGACAGTGAGTTCGTCGCTTGACTCGACAAGAGGCTGTAACCGGGAAGGCTAAGCCTTTGATGAAGCGCCAGAAGTAGTACGTCGCATATGAGGCGCAATAAACCGCCCGATTCGCTTCAGGATTAGCGTCAATCGTGCAGGTTTTCCGCGCCGCGAAGCCGCTGATTCGCCTGGAATCCGTGTTGCACAATTGGCATCAACGCGACAACTGGGACATCGAAGCTCGATCCCATCGGCTGCTCGAGATCGGAGGCCGCAGCACCGATTGCGTGCAGATCGGCACAGATTGCGGCGTCAGACGCCTCACCCGGTTTGCGCTCGAATCGGCGGGCGATCGCGTGCAGGCTAGCAGCCGCGAGGGTCGCGCTGACGAGCGCGAGCTTCGTGCGCGGCGCGATTGCGAGCACGAGCCGCGTCACGGTGACGCCTGGCTCTTGCGCTTCGGCGTTCCACGTTTCGCCGTGGTACCGCGAGGGTGTCAGCCTAATTTCTTCGATGCGCAGCGATTTCTTTTCGCGCTCGATGGTGAGCGAGGCGCGGCCCCGCTCGGGAACGCGGGAACGCCAGATGCGTTCGATGCCGGCGAGCACGTCGGCGCGCGGGACG
>JASHVB010000966.1 GCA_030039695.1 Acetobacteraceae bacterium | reverse complement strand
AATTGGCGACCGGCCCCGACGGAACCCGGCACGCCATCTGGCATCCAGAGGATACCGTCGTCGCCGTGGCGTACGACACACCGGTGGTCGGATGGCGCGGCAGGCACGTCAACACGCTACGCCTTTGGTCGGCGCGCGCGCCGGATCCTTTGGCACTTGAGGCATTCAACCGCGGTGACCACGTCGGCGCGCTGGCTGCCAGCGCGCGAGCCAATGCCATTTCGCAGATCCTCTACCCCAGCGATGAAACGCCCGCCGGCCAGGAACTGCGTCTTCGGCAGGAGTACTTCTTCTCCTCTGCCTCGCTGCAAAACCTGTTATTCCGCCATATCCGACAATACGGCCACGTGCATAACGTCGCCGAACAATGCGCGATCCAGCTTAATGACACGCATCCGTCCATCGCCGTGCCGGAAATGATGCGGCTGCTGGTCGACGTGCACGGCCTTGGCTGGGACGAGGCGTGGAACATCACGACCAACACCTTCTGCTACACCAACCACACATTACTGCCCGAGGCGCTGGAGAGCTGGCCGGTGCCGCTGATGGAACGCCTGCTGCCGCGGCATATGCAGATCATCTACCAGATCAACGGCATACATCTTGACACGATGGTTAGGTCGGGCCAGCCGGACATGCCAGCGCTCGATGAAGTGTCGCTCATCGACGAGCATGCCGGACGCAGAGTGCGCATGGGGGCGCTGGCGTTCCTGGGTTCGCACCGCATCAATGGCGTGTCGGCGCTACACACCGAGCTGATGCGAACCACAGTGTTCGCGCCGTTCAATCGCTTGTTCCCAAACCGGATCGTCAACGTCACCAACGGCATCAGCTTTCGCCGCTGGCTATTCGACGCCAATCCGGGCCTGACGCAAGAACTGGCGGAGGCCGTGGGCCCGGAGGTATTTGACGATCCGATGGTGCTAGAGAAGCTGGCGCCACTCGCCGAGGATGCAAGCCTGCATGAACGGCTGATCGCGATCCGCCGGGACAACAAGATCCGGCTTTCACATCTGGTTGCCGATCGCCTGAATATCGCACTGGATCCGGATGCGTTGTTTGATGTGCATATCAAGCGCATCCACGAGTACAAACGGCAGCTCCTGAATATTCTCGAGACTATTGCGCTATACAACGCGATGCGCGCACAGCCGACACGTGACTGGGTGCCGCGCGTCAAGATCTTCGCCGGCAAGGCCGCCGCGAGCTATCACCGTGCGAAGCTGATTATTAAATTGATCAACGACGTTGCGCGCGTCGTGAACGACGATCCTGCGCTACGTGACCGGCTCAAAGTTGTGTTTCTTCCGGATTACAACGTCAGCCTGGCGGAAACGATCATTCCGGCAGCTGACTTGTCGGAGCAAATCTCGACAGCCGGCATGGAGGCATCCGGCACGGGGAACATGAAGCTGGCGCTCAACGGCGCGCTCACGATCGGTACACTGGACGGTGCCAATATCGAGATCAGCGAACGCGTCGGCTTCCACAATATGTTCTTGTTCGGCCTCACAGCGGCTGAGGTAGAGGAACGACGACGACGCGGTACGCGTCCGCACGATGTCATCGCTGCCAATGTGACGCTCAAGGAGGTGCTCGACGCGATCGGCAGCGGCGTGTTCTCACCCGACGAGCCCGGGCGTTTTACACCGCTGATCAACGACCTGCAGCACAACGACCATTTCTTCGTCGCCGCCGATTTCGCAGCGTATGCCGCCGCATAGCGCCAGGTCGCCGAGCTCTGGCGCAACCGCGGCGCCTGGTGGCGCGCGAGCGTCCTGAACACTGCGCATGTCGGGTGGTTCTCGTCCGATCGGTCGGTGCGGGAGTACGCGACGGAAATCTGGAACGTCCCGTTGCGTGGGTGATGCCTCGCGTCACGGCCGGGCCAACGCCGACCCTGACACATAGACCGGGCTCCTGCCTCGCGCTGCTACTGCCGGCCGCCCACTTCATCGATGTGCCGCAGCAGATCTTCGGGATCGTCGTAGACGCGGTACGCACCCGCGCGCTCCAGCTCCTCGCGCCCATAGCCGCCCGACAGCACACCGATCCCCAGCGCGCGAGCACGACGTGACGCCAGCATGTCCCAGATGCTGTCGCCGACCACGGATGCACTCTCGATGTCGCAGCCCAATCCCGCAGCCGCGGCAAGGAACAAGTCGGGATTAGGCTTAGCGTATCTGACCTGGTCGCGGGTGATGATCACATCACGCGCGAAATTGACCCCCAGTGATTCAAGGGGCAGGCGTGCGGTCTCCATCCGGCCGCTCGTCGCGATCGCCCAGGGAATTCCCGTGTCAGTCAAACACGCGAGCAACTCGCGTGCACCAGGCAAAGGTCGGACATCCCCCGCGCGTTTCAGGTAGCGTTCCGCATGAACTTTGCGCAGCCGGTCGATGCGGTCAGGATCGAGGTCCATGCCCGTCTCCCGCAACAGCATGTTGGTGAACAACCCCCCGCTCATGCCAATACGACGATGGATGCGCCAGATCGACAGGCAAATCCCCTCCTGCTCCAGCGCCTCGTGCCAGGACAGAACGTGCTGATAAACGCTGTCCACGAGGGTACCGTCGAGATCGAACAGAAAGGCGGCTTTAGATTGCTGGTCCATGGCGCGAATCCTTTGTCCATATCGTTGCGAGGCCCGGAGGGTCGAAGCCTGATCCGCTTCGCGGTCCAAACCGGCTTGACATTGGTTCCGCGCTACGGGTCTCGCAATGACAGGCGTGCACAAATTCACGCGCCGGCCGCCTCGCGCTACACTGCGAACGGCAACGAACCAGGAGGAGCGAGATGGCCGACTTCGACCCCGCCAGCACGAACGTGTTCGACATCATGGCCACCACCCGTTCCATGCGGCGCCTGAAGCCGGATCCCGTGCCGGATGAGCTGATCGCGCAGATTCTCCAGGCCGGCGCGTGCGCCGCCAATGGCGGCAATACGCAAAAATGGCGATTCCTCGTGGTGAAGGACCCCGCGATTAAGATGGCGGTTGCGGCGTATTACAAGAAGGCGTTCGACGAGGTGGTCGGACCACGTTACCGCAGCAGTGCACCGCCACCCGGCGTGAGTCCCGAGCGCTACACACGCCAGCACAGTGCAGTGGAACATCTGACGGAACATTTCCACGAAGCGCCGGTCTGGATCGTTGCGTGCCTGGAGGATGGTCCTAACCCCAATCGCAGCTCCGGCGCGTCGATCTATCCGGCGGTGCAAAACATGATCCTGGCAACGCGTGCGCTAGGCCTGGGTACGACGCTGACCACGCGGCATCTGCTGCACGAGAAGGAGGCCGAGGCGGCGCTCGGTCTTCCGCCGGGCGTGCACTCCTACGCGATCCTGCCGATCGGTTATCCGATGGGAAAATTCGGACCGGTGGGGCGCGGGCCGCTCGCCGATATCGTGTTCCAGGACAAGTGGGGCACACCGTATCCGGGGTTGTCACGGTAAGGGGGGGTAGCCATGCCGCGAATCTCACCCGTGACCGGGAAGGCGGATCTCGCGCCAGAGTACCACGACGTCGTGGACCAAGTTGTGAGCGTGTTCGGCAATGTGCGCGGGCCGTTCAGCATTCTGCTGCACAGCCCGAAACTCGCCGAGCGGCTGCTGAAGCTGGTCACGTTCAATCGCGACGAGAGCGTGGTCCCGGGCAATCTGCGCTCGCTCGCGATCCTTGCGGCGGTGCGTGAGAAAGAGGCAGCGTATGTGTGGTCGGCACAGGTCGGTGCCGCCCGCCGCGCCGGCGTGCCGGAAACCACGATCGACCTGTTGCGCGCGAAGGGCGATCCGATCGGATTGCCGGCGGAGCAACGCGACATCATCAACTACACGCGGCAACTCATGCGCACAAATCGCGTGGACCAGGTAGTGTTCGACGCGCTACACGAGCGATTTGGCGTGCAATGGCTGGTGGAGCTGACGGCGGCAGCGAATTACTTCGCGTTTCTGAGCGGCATGGTGAACGCGTTCGAAGTGCCGGCGCCCGAAGGGGGGGACAGGCTCCCGCGATAGCGTCCGGCCATTGCGAGCGAGGTACACCTCGCCCGCGCGGTGAGAGAGATCGGGACGGGAATCGTCGAGCGTGAAGGACCAACCGCATCTGGGTTGCACTCAGTTGATCCCTCGCCCGGCGCGCTGCGCTCGCCCAGCCCTCCCGCTGCACGGGCAAGGTGTACCTGGCAACCTGAGCACCTTGGGGGTGGATTTGACGAACCTGCGGCATGCGGCAGGAATCAGATCCGTGGGTTATGCGATCCGCGAGGTCGATTTGTGCGCGTCGTGCCGACCTTGGGTACGTTCTTGAGCGGAGTGCTAGGATCAGGTGTTGTATGTGTTTGCACTCGACGATTCTCAAGACACACCGCAAGGTTGACCGTTATCGGCGGCTGGCGCGCGGTGTCCCGTCCGTGGGGCCGGATTTCCAGCAGACGGTGGCACAATCGGGCGAGATCGTTAAGCGGTGGAGGACTGAGCCGCGAGCGCTGGCGCGTCACCTCGTCGGCGTTTTCGAGCAGGCGCAATTGTTTGATGACGGCAGACGAGACCTGCCAGTGCCGGTTCGGTCGAAAGGTATCCGCGCCAAGCGTTCGCCACCCGACGACACAGCAAAACTTGGCGGGGAGACGCTTCGGATGCTAGTTCGGTGGCTGGGATCGTGGACTGCGATGAGTTCAGCCGCCGGCTCCGATTGAAACCAGCCCCTAGTTCCGACGATAGGCGCAGGCCAGTTATCCTCATCTAAATCTTACAGTGCCAGCAGCCGGTCTAGCAGCGCGGGATCGTCGCGGAGCTCGGTGGACGGTCCCGAGTGCCGCACCATGCCTTTCTCCAGCACATACACCCGGTCAGCCAGCGCCAGCGAGAACTCCACGCCTTGCTCTGCGAGCAGGATGGTCAGCCCTTCCGCTTTCAATTCGGCGATCTTTTCTCGCAACAGATCGACCACCAGCGGGGCCAGCCCTTCGGACGGCTCGTCCAGCAGCAACAGCTCCGGATTTCCGACCAGCGCCCTTGCGATCGTCAGCATCTGTTGCTCGCCACCCGAGAGGAATCCGCCCTGTTGGTTGCGTCGCTCCGACAAAACGGGAAAGAGCTCGAAGACGCGTTCGATGGTCCATCGCCCCGGCCGGCGTGCCGAACGCGCGGCAACGTCCAGGTTCTCCCACACGCTCAGCTCGGCAAAGATACGGCGGTCCTCCGGCACAAAGCCGATGCCCGCTCGTGCGACACGATGCGGCGCCCAGCCGACGATATTGGTGCCCTTCCACACGACGCTTCCGCTGGATGGGCGCAGCAGCCCCATCACCGACCGAATCGTCGTCGTCTTGCCCACACCGTTACGGCCAAGCAGGCAGACACACTCGCCTTCCATTACCTCCAGCGAGATGCCGAACAACACCCGGCTGAGGCCATAGGCGGAATAGATATTCTCAACGTTGAGCAAAGCGGTCATGACTGATGCGTCAGTCCGTGACCGAGATAGACTCGGCGCACTTCGTCATTGGCGCGCACGGCGTCGGGCAGGCCTTCGGCAATGATGCGTCCCTGGTGGAGCACCGCGATCTTCTGCGCGATTGAAAACACTACCTCCATGTCATGTTCCGTGAAGAGCAGGGTGAGTTCGCGCTCCTCGGCGATGCGTTTCAGCAAAGCGATAGTATCGTGCGTCTCGGTTGCCGACATGCCAGCGGTCGGCTCGTCCAGCAGCAGCACGCGCGGGTCGCTCGCGAGTGCAAGCCCAAGCTCAACCTGCTTCTGATTGCCGTAACTGAGCGTGCCGGCAATCGTCTTCTCCTGGGCACCGAGACCGATCGAGCGAAGCAGGCTCATCGCCTCATCACGATAGAGCAAATCGGACCGGCTCCATAAGTTCGGGCCGCGACGATGATGCACGATAAAGGCCGCCTGCAGATTCTCGAACACGGTGAGCTTGACGAAGATATTGGTACGCTGGAAAGACCGGCCCACGCCCATGCGGCAGATTCGATACGGCGCCGCGCCGGTTATGTCGCGGCCGTTCAGCACGACTTTGCCGCTGTCCGGCCGAAGATGACCGGTGATGAGGTTGAACAAGGTGGACTTGCCAGCGCCATTCGGGCCGATGACCGCGGCGATCTGCCTTGTCTCGACGGTCAGGTTTACGTTGGAAACGGCACGGAATCCACCGAAGGACTTGCTGAGGCCGGAAATTTCAAGCACGGCGCAGGCCTCGCAGCCTTATCCACAGCAGATTCAACCCGCCGACAATTCCGCCGGGGAACACGAACAGCAGTACCAGCAACACGGTGCCTAGCACGAACGGCCAGTATTGCGTGATATCGGTGATATATTGATTGAGGTACACGAGGGCGGCCGCACCGACCGGTGGTCCCCAAAAGAACTCCATGCCGCCGAGGATCGCCATGATGATCACCTCAGCGGATTTCGCCCAGAAGATGTAGTCGGCGAACACGCCACGACTGAAGATGCCATAAAGCGCGCCGGCAAATCCGGCAAAGGTGCCAGCGATCACAAAAGCCGCCAGCTGATACGCGCGCACGTTCACGCCGATGAATGCTGCTCGCTCAGGGTTGTCGCGCACCGTGGTCAACACCCGGCCGAACGGCGAGCGAGTGATCCGGTGCAGAATCGCCAGCGAGATCGCGATTATCGCTAGAGCAAACAGATAGAATTGGTCACTGATGCGCAGATCACCCAGGAAGGGGATGGACGACATCCAGTCGAGGTTGGGAAACGGGATCTCCGGCAACCCCTGATCACCGCCGGTTACCGCGTCCCATTTGTAAGCGATGGCCCAAACGATCTGCGAGAATGCCAAGGTCAGCATGGCGAAATAGAGCTTGATCAGGCGAACGCAGAAATATCCGGACACGAGCGCGAAGGCCGCGGTTCCCAAACCAGCTGCGGGAAATGCTATGATGAACGACAGATTGTAGGTTTTCATCAGGATGCCGCAGACATAGGCGCCGACGCCGAAATAGGCGACATGCCCGAAGGAAACGAGGCCGGTAGTTCCCAGCAGCAGGTTCAGGCTGACGGCGAACAACGCGTCGATTGCGATTTGCTCCGCGAGGAACGTATCATACCGCGAACCGATCCACGGCACCGTGGCCGCCACGAGGAACACGATCAATGTCCAGGGAATGCGCCGTGCGATCATGTCAGCGGCCGTCCGAACAAGCCCCAGGGGCGGATGATCAGAATTACCGCCATCAGGGCAAACACGGAAAACAAGTCGAAGCTGGGAAAGATCAGAATACCGAATGACAGCACCTGGCCGTAGATAACCGAGCCCCAGAACGTGCCCCAGATCGAGCCCATGCCGCCGATCACCACTACGATGAACGCCTGCACGACGATCAATACGTCCATGCCTGGCACGATGCTTTGGATCGGCGTGACCAGTGCGCCCGAAAGCCCGGCTAGAAAAGCGCTGAGCACGAACATGCCGGTGTAGATGGTGCCGACATTGGTGCCGAGCGCGTCAAGCATCTCGCGGTCCATCTGCGCCGCACGGACCATGCGGCCAACCGAGGTGCGGTTCAGCACCAGCCAACCAAGGAATGCAATCGCCGGTCCGATCGCCATCACCAGCAGGTTGTAAACCGGCTGCGCGGTGCCGAAGATGTGGACGCTGCCACCAAAGCCGCGCGGGATGGAGACCGAGAGCTGGCCAACGCCCCACAGGAACTTCGCGGCGTCACCCAAGATCAGCACCAGCGCGTAGGTAAACAGCAGTTGGTAGAGCTCATCGCGGCCATACAGCGAACGGAAGAACAATCGTTCGACAACCGCGCCCAACAACGCGACCGTACTCGCCGCGAACAGGGTCGCAAGCCAGAAGCTGCCTAGCAATGGCTGGAGCCATGTGACCCCCTGCCAGGCGAGATAGGCGCCCAGCATATAGAACGAGCCGTGCGCAAAGTTGATCACGCGCATGACTCCAAACACCAGCGACAGCCCTGATGCGATCAGGAACAGGAACATCGCGGTGGTGAAGCCGCCCATGAACTGACTGAACAGAAGCGAGCCGCTCACCGCCGTCCGATCCTTTTCGTACGCACGTTACCCGCGCTCACTGCTGAATCGCGGGTAGCCTGCCCTGCTTCCGCCGTACTTAGTTCGTCGGGAAGGACGCAGGGAGCATCTCAGGATTCTTGATGATGGCGAATGGATAGTGTGGATCCTTCACCATCACACCCCAATACTCGGGCGCGAACGTTTCATGAGACTTAACGCTGAAGGAGCGCTCGCCCACGGGGGTCGGGAAGCTCAGTCCCTCAAGTGCCTTGGAGACATCATTGCTCTTGGTGTCGCCGGCCTTCTTGATGCCCGAGGCCAGCGCGTAGATCGACTGATAGCCGACAATCGACCAGCCGGACGCATATTTGGCATTGGTGAACTTCTTCAGGTCGGCGATGAACTTCTTATGCGCCGGCGGTTCGTTGTCTGGCCAGATCACCGGATCGTACGAATCGGCGATGATGCCGTACGGATAGTCCTTGCCGAGCGCCTGGGCCTCATCAGTAGTACCGACTTCCCCTCCGTCGACCAGGCGATTGTCGATCGCCTTGAAATAGCCTCGTGGTGTGCCCTCCTTGACGAAGGTGATAAAATCACCAGCAAACAGCGAGCAATATACCGCGTCCGGCTTCTTGCTCATCTGCGCAGTGATGAAGGGTGTGAAGTCGGCTTCACCCAGCTTCGGCCATTCCTCGTCGACGATCTTGATATCAGGACGCAGCTTGGCCAGTGCCTTGATGAAGGCATTTATCGAGTCGTGGCCATAGGCATAGTCCGGCGCGATCGTCGCAACGGTCTTCACGTCCTTGAAGCGAGCCATCTCGGTGGCACCCGCTAAGCCTTCGACGTCGGTGTTCGATGAAATGCGGAAGATATAGGGATGGATATGCGCGGCGTCGGTTAGGATCGTGCTCTTCGAGGTTGGCGCGATAAAGACGATGTTGTTTTCCTTGGCGACGGTGGAGACCGCGGGCGCCTCGGCCGAGGTCAGCGTGCCGACAAGAAAGTCGACATCGTCCTTTATGATGAGTTCGCGCGCGAGGCGCACCGCTTCGTCCGCACTGGCCTTGCTGTCGCGCGGCAGGAGTTCGAGTTTGCGGCCGAGTACGCCGCCGTCGGCATTGATCTCGGCCACCGCCATCTGTGCACCCTTCAGGACCGGCTCGCCATAGACGGCCGTCGGGCCAGAAAGCGGAATGGGAAATCCGATTTTGATCGGCTCCTTGGCGAGCGCGGCCAACGGTAGGGCGAGCACTAGGGCAGTCGCCGCCGACAAGGGACGGAAATGCATTGCAACGCCTCCCACTTCGCCGGGCAGCGTATCGCCGACCGGTCGTTCATGAAGCCGAACGTCACCTTTCGGATTGCGCTTGTCAACCCCGCAAGATGCCGTGAGCCGCTGGGCGCCGGATCAAGAACAGGCAGGCCTTGTCAGTATTTCCCAAATCGCTCAGCGCCTATTTCGGCGTGGTTTCGATAGCGTCATGCACCGCCTGGATGATCTCACTTCTTACCGCCGCGGCAGCGTCGATGCCGCCTGACGGTGCAAACGTGACCACGAATTCCAGTGCGTTGTCCACGGCGTTGCGATCCAACATGACGCTTGGCGCCGGATTGGGCAAGACGTTCGGATTGGCCGTGACGATGTCCGCTATCTTCTGGCGCACGGCGGACGGATCCGCATCTGGAAGGCGGAAACGCACCTGCCCGGTCGGGGTCGGCTGCGTATAGGTGCTGAAATTGCGCACCTGCTGGCCCCAGACGCTGCCGTTCGGGATGATCACCTGCACGTTGTCGGCGGTGACCACTTCGGTCCAGAACAGCGACAGGTCCTTCACCGTGCCCTCGGTGCCGGCAAGCGTCACGTGTTGGCCGATACGGAACGGTCGGAAGATCAACAGCATGACGCCGGCGGCAAGGTGCGACAGCGTGCCCTGCAGCGCGAGGCCGATGGCCAGGCTGGCGGCGCCCACCACGGCAACCAAGCTGGTTGTCTGGATACCGAACTGCGCCAACACCGCGAGCAGTACGAGCGTCAGGACGAAATAGCGCGCTATGTGGCCGAAGAAGCTCTGCAGCATCGGATCGAAATGCGGCGCCCGGCCGAGGGCCTTGACCACCAGCCGATCGATCTTGCCCGACAGCCACAGGCCGATCAGCAGGATGACGAGCGCGTCGAGAGCGTTCACCGCGCGGTCGGCGATCAGCGGCAGCAATGTCCCCATATCGTTCACCAAACGCTGCGTCTTTGCCTCGAGCATTCCCCACCTTTCCGCGATCCCCGATCGGGAAAGTCAACACGGTCGGCGCTAAAACGCTGCGCCGGCGAGTGTCGCCGGGCGCGGAAGCCCCGAAGATGTCATAGCGCAAGCGATGCCGCGCCGCCCGCGGCGACCGCGCGGTCACTGGTCAAGGTGCGGCGTCGAGCTTTTCCTT
>JASHVB010000965.1 GCA_030039695.1 Acetobacteraceae bacterium | reverse complement strand
CAGGAAAAGGAGAAACTGAATTGAATCAATGTAGTGGCCGCGTGGTCCACGAGTTTTCCCTGCCAAATCAACTACTTGGTTGTCGTCACTTTCTGCGCGGAGCTGACGAGAACCCCAGCTCGAGCGGGCGCTGATCGTCGAACGGACCAAGGCTGCCCTGCGCGCTGGCCGGGCCCGTGGACGCATCGGCGGCAATCCAGGTCTGCGCACCCGCGACCCGGAGGCGATCCGCGAGGTCCGGAAACGGCGCGACGAGGCACATCGCGACGGCATTCTGCGGCAGCTCGATTCCAAGCTCCCAACCGTGCGCCGCATGCGTCCGGACCAGCCTTGGGGCGATGTCGTGCGCGTCCTGAATCGTGGATTGGGCCAGGGCGATACCCTGCGATGGACCGTCGAGCGGTTGCGCCGCACGGTGCGCCGGCCGGTCGATGAAGGCATCGTCGAGGCGAGGCTGCTGGGCCGGGCGCTTCTGCGACCGCGTGACGGCCGGCTGATTCGGCCGATCGCGGGCATCAGGGCCGCTGCACCCGACCGCACACTCCAGCAGATCACCGCCCTGCTCGAGGCCATGCAGGAACGAACGCGGCGTGGTGGCACGCGATGGCATCCGTCGTCGGTCAAACACTTGCTCGCCCAGAGCGCAGCGTCTTGGTCTGGTTGCAACGGCCAAAAGTCCGGCCGACGCCGACTCTTGAGCATTACATCCAACGACCGATCATCCGACGCCCGCAGTGACCGTAATAATCGCCCGGAGACTGTCCCCCGCCGGACGCTCCCACGCAGCCCACCCGGGCGCTGAGCGATCTTCGAATGTTCGCTGGGAGCCATCCAAGATTTGCCGCGCCACGACGTTATCCAGACTCAACGCAATGATCGGACCCTGCGGCTGACTGCGCAGGGTGGCGGACGCGACGCAGCCGGCAGATACTATTGATGACGACTCGACATCTCTAGCGGCGGAGCTCTCATGAGGATCGACATCGACCGACTTACGGAGTCCGAGCTCGTGGACCTCAACCACCGTGTCGTCGCGCGCTTGCGGCTCCTGCACCAGGCACGGGCGCACGCGGAGATGTTGGAATTCAAAATCGGCGACCGGGTGACATTCAGCCCGCCGGGGGAAGAACCGATCACCGGGATGCTCACCCGCTACAACAAGAAGACCGTAACGGTGATCACCGACACGGGGCGGCAGTGGAATGTGTCGCCCAGCCTGATTTGCCGTGTTGTAGGGACCGGGGGCGCACCCCTCGACGGACCCAACGTGGTCCACTTCGAGAAGCGCTGAACGCAGGGCGGCGTCGAACGATGATCGACAATCCTGCGCAGGTTGAGCGTCTTCTCGGCAGACTAGAGGCGGCCCTGCCGCTCGTCCTCGGCATGTCGCCGCCGCTTGCCGCGACCATTCGGGAACAGGCACCTAGCATGACAGTTCCTACGGAGTGCCAAGTGACCTGGGTGAGCTATGCGGGTGACGAGGGCGGCATCATGTGCCGGCTTCAGCTTGATGACGAGAGCAGCAACAGACAGTTCTTCGTCTCGCTGACGCATCTGGTGACCCGCCCGGGCACGCCCCTGGCGCGGGAGATCGCCGCCTACCAGAAGCACCGTTGCAAGCGCCTCAGACATGGCGCCAGCCCGTATTGAGGCGACATCGCCGGGCAACGCCGTGCGACGGCACCGAGGCGAGGGCGGGGCTCAGAGACGGCCGCCCTGACGGCGCTGTTGCGGTTCCTGAATCGTGAGGTTGCCAGCCGGTGAAATCGGAGCCTACGCACTCGCAAGTTCATGAGACTGGCGCACGGTACGTGCGACTGCGCCGTTACGATCGTGCTATACGGTGCCCGAATCTATCGTTACGACTAAGCTAGCTCCCGCTAGGGGAATCCGACGGCTGCCGCTCGAGATCGAAGGCATCATCGCGCAGTCAGGCGATTGGGTGAGGCGACGAGCGGCGCCTCCGACGCCGCCCTCGCCCTGCTCGGGGCGGTTCGACGGGGACCGGGCGCAGTCTCCGCTGCGACCTCCCTCCCCGCCCCTCATCACTGTCGTCGTTGATCACGTTCCGCCCCGCGTCGGCTCGGCCAGTTATGGCGAAGCGTCCAATCCGGGGTCACTGGGCCAATATCGGCCGTTATGGTGCCTTACCCGTACGAAATTCCCCCACCACAGCAGGCATGGACCGCGGCGTGCATCCTGCCAAGCTCAAACGACTCGGCGGCACACGAGCTTCGACGTGCTCGGCGAATACCTAGAGCTCGGCGACCTGTTCGAAGGACATCCGCTCAGCGGCATGCTGTGACCCGGAGGTCGCTGCGGCTCCTGCGCTTCGTTGAGATGCCGCAGCGCCACCTCGGCCGCCGTGGCCATCGCAGACCCTCGTTGTCGATCATGCTCATTCCGCCCCATCCGGAGGCGCTGGTGCCTCACAGCAAACATCGTCAGTCATGTGCCGCACCACGACACGCGCACCCAGCTCCCCTTCTAGGTCCATCGTGCCGTCCGGATTCAGCTCCCGGATGCAATAGACATTGGGACCGTGACGCACCACGGTCGTTCCGAGCGGCGGGATGTGGCCGGATTCGCCACCGCACCAAGGACAGGGAAAGGCGGCAGCCCCCATGCCGACTGCGGCGTCGGTCCAATAGACCGAGTGGCCGCAGGAATGCACGGCATGGAAAACCTCTCGCTCGGCTTGGTGCAAGCTGGTGTTCTCACTCATGCCGCTGCCCGCCGCCGTGGTCTGCCGTCTTCAAGATCGGACCGCGCCATCTCGATGCCGTGGGCCTGCAGTGCTGGGCAGAGCACCAGCTTCAACGACATCCCGTCCTGCCGCGCGCGTGCCTCGATCGCCGCGATCGAGCTGAGCCGCATGCGCGTGTTGAACGGCCCCGCCTTGTCCTCTGCCGGTAGCCCGGCCGGGGGCGACTTCGGCGCTGCGGCCGGCGCGATCCGGATCGCCTCCTCCGGTGACGGCCTGTCCCGCATTGTCAGGGGCGCCTTCATGCTGCGTTACCTCCAGCTTGCATTACTTCGAGTAGTCCAACCTAGCTCGCGCAGCTCCGCAATCAAGCGGTCGGTTTCCTCCGCTGGCGCGCCCCGGTCAGGCACGTGGCCCGAGTAGGTCATCACCCCATAGGCCACGAGATCGCTGAGCATGCTTGCCAGCACCGCCCGCGCCGCCGCCGTGATCTCCCGCAGGGCACGGCGCGCAAGCTGCGTGCGCTTCAGCCGGTTGAGCAGCATCCGCGCGGGATGTCGCGCTGCGCTGAAGTCTGAGACTTGAAAACGGCTGGGTCCCGCCAGTTTTTGGCAGACTGTATTTGAGACCGACTGCACCGAAGGCGAGACACACCTTCACTCGTTGCAGCTAACCCGAGACGCTGTGACGCGCAACGTCCCAGTCGCATGGACTTGCCGCGCGGCGAACTCCCAAAGGCCGACGACGAGGCTCCGGCGGGCAACGGCCTATTCGCAAACTCGTGCTGATCGACGACGCGCGGCTTCCAGCCGTAGCGAACCCCGGGGCGGCATACGCCCGAATGCTTCGTTCATTCGATTGGCCAAGACGGTCCGCCGTCGGGCCGTGGCCGGCCTCGCTAGCCCACTCCCCAGTGCAGGTTCTTGCTCCCGGCGGGGAGGGTAGCGTCTCTCGCTTTCAAGTCTCACAATTGCTGCAAATTTGAGACCCATTCGGCGCACATTCTCGACTTTCGTGCAGCCGCGCGTGAGATTCGCGACGAGTGGCGGACTTCCGTGCAGCGCGACACACGCGGCCGCAAGCCACGCTCAAAAAGAGGCGCAGGATGCGCGTGTTTCTGATGGGAGCCACCGGCTTTATCAGTTCGTACCTGGTTCCGGAACTCATTAACGCCGGCTATCGCATAGTCGAGCTCAGCGGTTCGGACGCGGGCGCCAGGGCGCTCGCCCGTGCCGGAGTGGAGGTCTTCCGCGGCGACGTGAACGACCTAGACTGCCTGCGCACTGACGCTAAGGTCGCCAACGGTGTCATCCATGCGGCCTTCAACCACGACTTCTCCAAGTTGAGGCAGCATAGCGAGGATGACCGCGACGCTATACAGACGATGGGCGAGGCGCTGGCCGGATCGGATCGACCGCTCGTCATGGCCTCCGGCACGGACCTGCCCGGTCAAAGACCGTCCAGCGTGCCGAGTGGCATCACGCGCGGAAACAGGGGGCTCTGGTCTCGGCATTGCGGGCCACCATCGGAGGTGCGCGGCTGAACGTTGAGCTGGGCGGCAGAACTGGGGCGAGAAGGAGTCTTTCACTGGTCTATAATTGGTTCAGGGAAGGGTTTGCCTCAGCGGATCCCCGAGCAGCGAGGGCGATGCTCGATGAGCTTGCCATCGACGCGAGGGTTGCTGACGAAGTTGCGTGAGGCAGAATTCTCTGTGAGGCTTGGCTGCACTTCGAGAATGGAAATCGATGCCCCTCATGATGATCGAGAACTCGCCGAAGGGCGGCGAAAATACACGGGTTTCGGCGGCGGCAGCGGCAAGCAGTTCTGACAGCTGATGCGGCAGATTGACGGATTCGCGGAACGGTTCCGGTCGTTTCTGGGGCTTGACCGGCGCAGCCGCTCTGCCGCCCGCCCCAGCTGGTGAACTCGTCCACCGTCGGCAGGCGGCGCCTGTCTGCATTTGCTAAAAGGTATTAATATCCGGACAAACTCTGACCTGAGCCCCGACTGTGCCTGCGCGCAACTCGGCAGCGGAAAACTCCATCCGGCTGATCTCGATCGGCTGGCCCATCTGCACTGCCTCGTGCCAGTAGAGCGCGGTGCCATCGAATCGTACTCTAGGTCATTCGGCAATCTGGAAGCTACTGAGCGTCAGGCCTTTGGGCCCCTGGTATAACATGTCAACGGGTACATCGAGCCTTGTATGCGAGAAAGTGCCCTCACGCGTGGTTTTCCGCATCATCGATCAACTCGGGCCTTCGCGTGAGAGCGGCTGCAATGTCTCTCGGTCATAAACGTCGGTGCCGCGCAGGGCCGGCTGTCAGACCGCGCAGTGCTGCGTCCACCAATCCGTTGGCTAGCGATTTGACGAGCGGCGCATGGCCGGTCAGCAGCCGGTAGACAATCGGCGCGAAGATCATGTCCATCGCCACGTCGGCATCCACGTCACTGCGGAAGTCGCCCCGCGCTACGCCCCGCTGCCAGATTGTCTTCACCGCGGCACGGCGCCGCGCCAGGAACCGTTCGCGAAATGCTTCGGCAAGACGCGGATCGCTCTGAGCCTCCGCCATGAACTGCGCGAAGATACGGCCCTCCTCGCCCGCGTAGAAACCGATCACTGCCCGCGCGTGGCGGCGCAAGTCTTCCCCTCCGTTGCCGGTGTCTGGAACGACGACCTTGTCGCGCATGTCCTCCAGGTAGGCATCGAGCGCGAGCGTCCCCTTGCTCGGCCACCAGCGATAAATCGTCGTTTTACCGACCCCGCTTGCCTCTGCGACTGCCTCGATACTCATGCGGTTCAGGCCAATCGTGCGCAGCAACTGGTTGGTGGCCGCGATGATGGCACCACGGCTCGCCTCGCTGCGGGGCCGGCCCCGCGCCGGCACTGTGCTGATGCTCACGAACAACCCCCCTGGCCCCCTTGAATACGATACGGAGCGTTTCATATAAGGGCAAGACCCGAGAGTATGCGCCGAATGGCGCGCGACGACAGGAGAGCATCATGGCTAAGATCTGGTTCATCACCGGCGCCTCCCGCGGGTTCGGCGCACTCATCGCCGAGCAGGCACTGGAGCGGGGCGACAGTGTCGTCGCGACTGCCCGCGACCCCGCGACGATCATGAACCGCCTCGGCGGCTCGCCGAACCTCTTCGCGGTGGCGCTCGACGTGACCGACGAGGTGCAGGCGCGCACCGCCGCCGCCGCCGCGATCGCACGCTTCGGGCGCATCGACATCCTGCTCAACAATGCCGGCTTCGGCCTGCTTGGCGCTGTTGAAGAGGCCACCGCGCAGGAGATCGAACGCGTCTATGCGACCAACGTGTTTGGCCTGCTTGCGGTCACCCGCGCCGTGCTTCCACACATGCGCCGGGAGCGCAGCGGGCACGTGCTGAATATGTCTTCGATCGGCGGCTACGCCGCCTCCGCTGGCTGGGGCGTCTATGGTTCGACCAAGTCCGCGGTTGAGGGCCTCACCGAGGCGCTCGCGCTCGAACTCAAGCCACTCGGCATCCGCGCGACCGTGATCGAGCCCGGCTTCTTCCGCACCGATTTCCTCGACGCGCGGTCGCTGTCCGTCAGTCGCTCGCAAATTGCCGACTATGCGGACACGGCCGGGGCTATGCGTGGCTTCGCAGCGGCTGCCAACCACGCCCAGCCCGGCGATCCTGCCAAGCTCGCACGGGCAATCATGACGGTCGTGGATGCAGTCGACCCGCCACTTCGCATGCCGTTCGGCAGCGACTCGGTCCGGCGCATCGAGACGAAGAACGCATTCGTGGCGGAGGAACTCGCCCGCTGGCGCGATCTCGCCCTCTCAACCGATGCCACGGTCTAACGGAGCTTCCAATGACCCATCACCCGACCATGCACGCTGCACTTCTCGAGGCGCCCGGCATGCCATTCCGGCTCACCGTGGTTACCCGCCCCGCTCCTGGCCGTGGCCAGGTCCTGGTTCGGGTTGCGGCGAGCGGCGTGAACCCCCTTGATGTAAAGATCCATGCGGGATCAGCGGACCACGCGAGGCACCCGCTGCCGGGGGTTCTTGGGATGGACCTCGCCGGTACGGTCGAGGCGCTCGGACCCGGTGTGACGCGTTTCCGGCCGGGCGATGAGGTATTTGGCATGATCGGGGGTGTCGGCGGCCATCAGGGATCGCTGGCCGAATACGCTGCCGTCGATGCCGATCTGCTGGCACGCAAGCCGGACAATCTCAGTATGCGGGAGACAAGCGTCTTACCGCTCGTTTTTATTACGGCCTGGGAGGGTTTGGTTGATCGCATGGCGGTTCACGCCGGGCAGTCCTTGTTGGTCCTTGGCGGTGCAGGCGGCGTGGGCCAAATGGCGATCCAGATCGCCCGAGCGCACGGCGCTGAAGTCTTCGCGACGGGATCGCCGGCCAGCAAGGCGACCATCGAGCGTCTCGGAGCCACCTTCATCGACCGATCTGAGCCGGTCGAGGAATTTGTGGCCCGCGTTACCGGCGGCCGTGGATTCAATCTTGTCTATGACACCGTTGGCGGTAGTGAACTCGATAAGGCCTTTGTCGCGGTCCGTCGGTTTGGCCATGTGGTCAGTGCGATGGGATGGGGCATCCATGCGCTGGCGCCATTGTCATTCCGCGCCGCAACCTATTCCGGCGTTTTCACTCTGCTGCCGCTCCTGACCGGCGAAGGGCGCGCGCATCACGGCGAGATACTTTCCGAGGCGACGCGCCTAGCCGAGGCCGGAAGGCTTTCGACGTCGCTGGATGCGCGCCGCTACACGCTGAACATGGTCGCAGAGGCCTACCGTACGATCACGGATGGCACCGCGCGGGGCAAGTTGGCCATTGACATTGATGAAGGGATGCGACCATGAGCCGCGCGGACGCTGATGCAGAACGGCGGCGCCCGCGGCTTTCACTGTCATTGGCATCAGCCACGGACGCGCATTCCCACGATGACGGCAGTTTCGCAGCTCATAGGGCAATCGTGGCCACTTGTTTTCTCTGATTAATTCAGTCTCATTAGTTGCGGCAATGCGACAAGGTTGATAGCAGATCTTCGCGGCCGATTGACGTCTCGGTCATTGTCGCACCGCGCGTGGTGCTGCAGGCTGATCCCTACAAATTGTGAGGCCCATTGCGATGTCCTTCACCTTCGGCCCCGAGGTCGCGCTCGACCGCCCCGCCTACATCGATCCCACCGCGCGTATCTTCGGCCGCGTAAGCGCCGGCGAGGGCAGCAGCTTCTGGCCCTACTGCGTGATCCGCGCCGAGGGCGCCGCGGTGCGCATCGGCCGCGCCTGCAACGTCCAGGACGGCGCGGTAATCCATGTCGGCGGCGGCCGCGGCACCACGATCGGCGACTATTGCTCCATCGCGCACCGAGCCGTAGTGCACGGCGCCGAGATTGGCGACGACTGCCTGATCGGTATCGGCGCGGTGGTGATGGACGGTGCTAAAGTCGGCCGCCGCTGCGTGGTCGGTGCAATGGCGCTGGTGCCGCCAGGCCTGGAGGTGCCCGATGGCTCCGTGGTGACCGGTGTCCCCGCCAAGCTGACCGCTACGCGCGACAATTTCGTCGCGACCCGGCGCAACGCGCTGATCTACCACCGCAACGCGCTGGCCTATGCCGAGGGCCGCCACGATGCCTGGCGCAGCGATGATTTCGCTACTTGGCGAGCGGATGTTTTTCAGCGGCTGCAAAACGGCGAGGAGGTGGGGATTTGAACGACGCCCCATCGCAAGAAACCAACGCCGCCGATGATCTTGCTCGTTCCCAATTAACGTGGGGTGGTCGGCCGCACGCGCTCTTTCCGAGCGAGCACAGCCGCGATCGACTGGCTAGCTAGAACGTCCCTAGCGTAGCAGCGTCACGCACAGCGCTAAGCCTGTCACGTAAGTTCCTAGCGCCCCAATGAACCGGGCCGGGTTGGGTTTTGCCATTGTCGGCCATGCGATCAATCCGACGACAAGCAAGCAGCGACACAGGGTGGCAGTGACGATCAGCAGCACCGTTACCGCCGAAGGTGATTGCGCACCGAGATAAATAAAGAGCAAAGCAAGAAATGGCACGTATTCGGCCGTGTTGGCGTGAGCCCGGACGAATTTGTGCAACAGGTTCGCAGGATCTGGTTCGCAACCTGACACAGTGCCGTCACGAAAACGAATCGCCGAAACAGATAATCCGAGGCCGAATAATAATAGCCCTAAGACAGCAGCGCATATGAGAACGACTTTATTCATTTGACATACCTCATTGGTGAGTTGGTGCGCACGTGGCGGACCCGCTTATCGTGAACAAATTGATGCATGGCGCGGCGTAACTCATTCGACCCGGCGTCGGTGCATCGTATTGCAGGTAAAAGCAATCAGAGCCCAAACCTCCGCGCTTTGCTGCTGTACCTACGATCCGCCACCTTCGCTTCGCGAATATGCCCCATCACACTCCCGGAGCAGGGCCGAGGACAGCGGTACTGGTGCTGCATGCCCGCACCGCCCGGGATCACGGGTTCCCGTAGGCAGTGACAAGGCGAGGGGCCGTCTGCCCGGCATCAACAATCCAGATGCTCAGGACGCATGGATTCCGCCCGTCCGGCGTCGGCAGTGAGCATTTGACCTCGTACTTCATGCCATGCCGGGTCGGGACGTCGCGGTCATAATGATGATGGCGAATGTGCCATCGGAGCGCCGCGGCAAGTCCCTGCGGCCGGCTTGGGTGGAAGCCGAACAGACGGAAGTACTTTGCCTTCTCGGCGTTGATGGCCAGCAGGTAGGTCAGTGTGCGAC
>JASHVB010000964.1 GCA_030039695.1 Acetobacteraceae bacterium | reverse complement strand
CATCAGGGCGAGTGCCACGGCGCGCCACGTCACGCCCGTCCAGAGGGGGGCAAGACACCCGACGTGGATCAGCAGGAAACCGATGCTGGAGGGATAGGCGATGTCGTCGTCGCTCTGTCCCCCCGTGCCCGCGCGCATAATGCCGTCCTTCCAAACCTGATCAATCAAGCCGCGGGTCGAAGCACGGCCGCGCCAATGCCGGCCGTGCAGCCCGAGGTGAGGCAAATGGCAAGTCTCAGAATATCGTGCAGTGAAACAATGAACGACAGGCCGACGCCCTGTTGCATTATCGCATTCCAAAGGGCGTTATCGGGGTACGCCGAAGCGCGCAAGACGGTCCCGAGATGGAATCTAGCTGCCACTCATCCTTCCAAATACCATCGTGTCGCGATTTTGCTGCATCAGCAACGTGATGGTCGGGACTTTTTCGAAACCAAGGCCACGTGGCGGCTCGTCTTCCGAGCCTCGCACGACGTGAGCGTAGCTCTCACCAGCCACTTTCTCCCATTTGCCGGCGGGTTTGCGTACCTCAAGGTTGACCACCGTCGCCTTCAGCACAAGACGCACAATGGGATCGTTCGGAGCGCCCGGCTTTGTCAAGCTGGGATGGCCTGCGATGACCCGCCAGCCATTCGCCAACGCCCAGACGGTCAGTTCTTCCTTTGTCAAGGCCGATATCCTCTCCAGTGTCAAATGAGGCTTAGGATCCCGGCGATCGCTTCGCTTTGGCGCTCCGCTCTGACCGCGCTTGCCACAACGCCATGTCCGCCGCCTTGTTGAATGCCACTCGGACGCCCGTGCTACCCCGGCTCAGCCGAACCTTGCCCCCATTCTGCGCCCTGTGCTCCGCCAGCCATCTCATGACTTCCGGATCCTCGCTGGTCCTACCTTCGAACTCGAGCACTCCAACTATCTCTTCCTCCTTGCGGCGCTTTACCATCGTGCATGCTTTCTTGACGTTTCTCGGAGGCACGTCGCCCGCTCCGACGGGCCATTCAGGGATGCGCGTTGCGAGCCACGGCGATTTGCCGTCGGTCGCGCTGCGACTGGATCTCGGCGTTCTACGCTTTCCGCCTGAGTGCTGCCAGTCCGCTCACCGACAGTCCGCTCACGGCCAAAAGCGGGCCTTCGGTGGGTCGAATGAAACAGCCTCGGCGGGTTGGACCAGCATTGCGCCGACGAGCGCCAGAGATGCGACGACAGATTTCATGCAAAAATGGGAACCGGTGGGCCTGAAACGCCATGTCGATCCGCGTCCGCGGTCATCGCAAGTGAAGGATATGGGGTTACGATGTTCCGCGCGAGGCCACGCCTACGCAAGCTTGAGCGCAGGCACCGCGGGCGTGCGCAAGCGCCGAAGTGATCGAACGGATGAATTGACCTCCACCGCGCCCGGGCGTCGTCTGTGGCCGCGCGCAGGTAGAACGCGCACGGCTCTACTGCACTCGGGTCGCCGCCATCACGGCGGCCCTTTTCATTGGCGGCAATTCCATCTAGTGCACTATCATGTCAGTGTCGCGCGGACCTCGCGCGGCTCAGGAACGACACTGGCGCGTCGCTGGTTCCTCGCGGCGCGCCTTTCTTTGGCGGGGGAGGTTCGTCCGGAACTGGGCGGCCGGTCGCAAGCGGAATTGGCAGAAACGATGATCAAACTCGTTGTGGCAGCGATGCTTTCGCTGGCACCGATTGCGGCGCAGGCGCGAACATGGTGGATCGTCAGCTCAGACGGGGGCCGCTACCACTGCCTGGATACGCAGGACTTTCAGGAGGATAGCAACAAGTTTGGTCCCGGAGCGGTGACGCCGGAACAGCTGATGATCGCCCTGCGTTCTGAAGGAATGGCACCTTCAGTCGAGATCGAAAAAAATCCCGACGACGGTTCACCGATCGACATAGTTTCGTGGGTCAATCCGTTTGGGACGGGCGTCGGCCGGACGTTCTATGCCACCCCGGCGAGTTGCGCATCTGGATTGGCAGTGTTCGCGGGAATGACGCCACCGCCGAACGACCTGCGCTAGCCGTCCAGGCCTGGGATGCCGATCCCGCGGCGATGCTGCAACGCAGCCCGCTCGATCGCACACTTGATCACGAGCCAACACGGTCACAGCCCGTGCCCAGGAGGAGGTCGCCGCCGAAGCGGCAGGCGACGGCAGGTAACGACCGCATAGCTACCAGGCCGCGCAGGCTCAATGGCAGCAAGAACCTGGTCAAGGTGGTTTCTGATGGTCGGCCATCCCCCGCCCGCTATTTCGATAAGGGAAATTTGTCGCCCCGCCGTATTCAGTTGGTAGCGGATATTCCGGTCGCAGGTCACCAGCACGGCGAATCCGGCATCCTCGGCCACGCGGATCAGGTCGCCGTTTGTGACCTCCGCCCAGCCCATCCGGCCGGCCGGAACGACCTCATGATCGGATAGTGCGCGGCGAAGGCCGAGTGGGGCGTTCTGGTCAAGCAGGATGCGAATGGCGGGCGTGCGTCCGGGCGTAATCGAGGATGCGCCGAGCGCGACCGATCTCGAGCCCGTCATACACCTCGGTGGCGATCTCTTCAGCCGTCAGCCCTTCCTCGGCGTTCTCGAGGATGCCCTGAACCAGGATGCGGCTGCCCTTGACCACCCAGGCGCCGGAACACCGGCCCGGCACGCTTTCCACGTCCGGGCAATCCTTCCAGTCGATCTCGTTTACGTCGCTCATGTCAGCCTCCGGCTCCGACCCTAGCACATTTGGGGAAAGGCGAGGGGGCGGGGACCGATAGATAGGATTCAAACCCACAAAGCCGGCTTCAAGGCTTGCGATTTCCGGGCCGGCCGCCTTCAACCACCAGGCTATCGTTTCGGTTGCGTGTGCCCAGGAGAATTCGCCGCAAGAACGCTCTGCTTTGCTTCGGTGCCCAGAGCTTTCCCTCGACGTCGCAACCGTCGATCATCAGGCGGAACTGCTGACGCGAGATCTGGAACTCGCGTTTAGACCCGTCGATCGGGGTGGTCGTTGTGCGGGTCGCGGCCGAGTGCCCGCGCCGCGACTGCTGGATGTCGTCGCGTGGCTGGATCCAGCGGCAGTCGGCACAGAGCTTCATTTTGGCGGCCTTGGTCGCAACGTTCTCGTGGATCATGTCGGAGACGGCGGTGGCGATGCGCTCGGCTTCCCGTCGCCATTGCTGGTCTGCGTGAGCGTGATTGCATAGGTCAGCCACCACTGAGCCTTCTGCAGCTCGCGCGCGGCCTGCGTCGCCCCGCCGGTCGCCTCGAACTGCTCGGAAAGCGCCTGGTACAGCCGGCCAATGTCTCGCGCGCGTTCCGGCGACATCAATGGCAGCATCGCCGGGGCCGGCACTGGTGGGGTGTCGCTCATGTCAGTCCCTCGCGGAGCGCATCTGCCACGTCCTGCAATTGCGCCAGGATCGTCTCATCATCGAGGCCCATCTCGTGAGCCAGCGCGACAACCGCAGCGATCTCGTCGGCGACGTGCTGCGCCGCCCCTGCCCGCTCCCACAAATAGCCGGCGCGCAGACCTTCGACGTCGATCATGCCACCCTCCGCCGTGGTGTGCCGTCTTCGAGATCGGACTGCGCCATCGCGATGCCGTAGGCCCGCAGTGCCCGGCACAGTACCAGCTTCAACGAGATCCCATCCTGCCGCGCGCGTGCCTCGATCGCCGCGATCGAGCTGACCCACATCCGCGCGTTGAACGGCACCGCCTTGTCCTCTGCCAGCAGGCGAGCCGGGGGTGACTCCGGTGCTGCGGCCCGCGCGATCTGGACCGCTTCCTCCGGTGACGGCCTGTCCCGCATCGTCAGGGGCGCCTTCATGCGGCGTGACTTCTAGCGATCCAACCTCGTTCGCGCAGCTCCGCGATCAAGCGACCGATTTCCTCCGCGGCGGCCCCTGGTCCGGCACGTGGCCCGAGTAGGTCATCTCCCCATAAGCCACGAGATCGCTGAGCGTGCTCGCCAGCACGATCACCCGCCGCCGCGCCGCGATCACCCATGTCCACAAGCTCGCCGGCCATCGCGAGCCGCCGACCGACGCCGAAGCCGTC
>JASHVB010000963.1 GCA_030039695.1 Acetobacteraceae bacterium | reverse complement strand
GCCTATGGCTGGGCCTTCATGAAACCGATGCGCAAGCTGTTCTACAACATCACCGTCACCTCGGTCTCCGTGTTGGTGGCGCTGGTCGTCGGCGGATTGGAGACTCTCGGGCTGATCCAAGGCCAGTACAATCTGACTGGCTGGTTCTGGGACCCGATCGCCGCGCTCAACGGTGACACCGCTTTCGGCCTCTTAGGCTATACCATCATTGGCATCTTTGTCCTGGCCTGGATCATTTCAGTTGCTGTCTACAAACTCAAACGTTACGACGCGATCGAGGTCACGTTGTCGGAGTAAGGCTGTCCTCTGGGGGAACTTGTATGATACCATCCGGCCTCTCCGTCGGCGTGCGACACCCGCAGCATCACGACGGCGTTCTCGGCGGGCGAGGTTGGTCCGCGCGCGGATGGAATAGCCTAGCTCACTGGCCGTAGAAGCAACAGAATGTCGGGTCTCGGAGAGAGAGCCTTCCATAAGCAGACCTGCCGCTGCCCACTCAGCAAGGAAAAATCCTGCCGCTCTCCGCCGCAGCCCCAGAAAACTACGAATGCTCCAGCGCGAGAGAGGCCGATGTGCCGGTTATGACATAAGTCTGCTGATGTCTGCGGCCATCTCAGCGGGCGATTGCTCCGCTGGTATCGGTGCGATGAACTTTCCGTTGGGCCCCATCAGGTAGATGATCGAACTGTGGTCCATGGAATAGTCATCCGGCCTCGAACCGGTGACGTGCTTTGCATAGTAGACCCGGTATTCCTTCGCCACTTTTGCGATTTCATCCGGCGTCCCGGTCAGCCCGATGAGGTCCGGGCTGAACGCCGCGGTGTAGCGGCGCATCACCTGCGGCGTGTCGCGCTGCGGATCGACGGTGATGAAGATCGGCGCCACGTCCTTTGCCTTAGGTCCCAGCTTCTCCAGCGCCGCCGTGATCGCGTTCAGGGCGGTGGGGCATATATCGGGACAATAGGTGTAACCGAAGTACACCAGCATGAATTTGCCGCGGAAATCCCTTGCCGTGACAAGCTTCCCTGCATCGCTTTGCAGCATGAAGGGCCCGCCGACAGAACGCCCATCGCTGCTTGCGCTCAGCCACAGGAACCCACCGGCCCCCAGCAACAGTAGCCCGGCAACAAGCCCCGCCGCGGCATGGAACAGGGTGGATGTTCTGGCGGCGCCGCGTTTGGTGATGGTGCTCATCGTCGCCTCCTACCACATTGATCGGTGGTGGTGTCGAGGCAGCTCGGCCATGGCGATCGACAGCACGGTCTGCGGGCTGCCGAGGTCACACAAAATCATCCAGGGATGCACCAGCATGTGGCCTTGAGGCCGCGGCGCCACGGGACCCGAACCAGTTCCGTATCTGACGATTGCCGGGGCGGCTGGTGCGCCGGTCGTTGGCAATCCGGCGGCGACGGCGAGGCCACCGAGGGCCAACGCGTATCCAAGACGATTCGTGCTCTCCCGCCATTCACTGCAATTCGACCGTGTGCGTTCCGTGATAGCACTCATTTCGAGCTGGAACCGCCCATGGACATGCCATGCATATTCATGTTGCCCATGCTGCCGTGGTGCATCCCTGGCATTGCAGCGCCCGCTGCCTGCACCGTCGCGGTGACGGTGACCGCGCCCGCCCTGGCGAAGGTCAGCGTTACCGGGAAGGCGGTGCCGGCGACCAGCGCACGCTTCAGCCCCATCAGCATGATGTGATAGCCGCCCGGTGCCAGCGTGAGCGGCTTGCCTGGACTGACCGGCAGGCTGGCCACCGGACGCATCTTCATCACGCCGTGGTCGTCGATGGTTTCGTGCAGTCCCGCCGAGGCGGCAACCGGCGAGGCAACTGAGGTCAGCGTGTCGGGTGCTCCATGGTTGGTGACGGTCAGGTACACCACGCCAGTGGCGCCAGCCGGCATGGCACGTGACCAGGCATGTTCGACCTGGATGCCCACCGGGTCCGCGAGCGCAACCGCTGGAAGCAGTGTCAACAGTGCGACGAGCCATGAGCGCATGGTGAATCCCTTTCTGTTTCGGGTTTTGGTCCGGAAACCCGGCTTGGTGCGGCGTTGGCCGCGTCAATGGTGTTGGCCATCGCCACCTCCCGCGGTGATGGCCAATGGGTGTGCGACAATGTTGCGGATTGTGGCGTCCAGCGCCGACGTCTGGTCCCAGTCGCCTGGATCGCCCGGCCGCCATCGCAGCCGCAGCCAACCGTTTTGATCTGCCAGCACCTGGATACCAGTCAGTGCCCCTGGCGTCTCGCCGACCAGGAGCGCGAACGCGTCCCAAGCAGCGGGGCCGAGGGTGACGCACGCGGTGCCGGCAGGCTTTACCGAGTTGCTCTGCGCCAGCACGATCGTGGCCAGCGGAATGCCCGGCGGCGCGGCTGGCGGCGTCAGAGTGTGGCCGGCCGCGATGACGTGCACGACCTTATGGCTCAGGTCACTGCGGTCAATGGCGGAACCGTCGGCGCAGATGGCGTCAAACCGCGGCAGTGGGATCGGGTGGTCCCATTTCCCGATTGTACGCATGCTGTTGCCGGCGTTGTTTGCTTTCAGGAAATCGATCAGCGACCAGATATCATCGGGGGACAGTCGCTTGCCGAAGGCGGGCATGGCGGGGACACCCTGCGATGCCTCGATGCCGTGCGAGATATGCCAGTAAAGGTCGCCCGCCATAGCCACCCGGAAACGCGGCCCGGTCAGGTCGAGCGGTGGGACCGGCAGCGATTTCGCCTCCGGCCCGTCGCCCCTCGCATTGGTGCCGTGGCACATGGCGCAATTGGTCGCAAACAGGCCGGCGCCACGCATGATTGAGGCGGCGGCGAAACCGGTTGGCGAGGCGTCGAATGTGGTCGGATAGGCCGCCACGGTCACCAGCGGCTCAATGTCCGGCCAAGCTAGGACAAGGCACACAGCCAGCCCCGCCAGTGCCGCCCAGAAGATCGGGCGCCAGAGCCAGCCGGCCGCCGCCACCAAAACGCCCGCGATCAGGCTGGGCACCAATGCGCGCAGTAACAACCCGCGCACGGCCGGCTCGGCCAACAGATCTAACGCCAGACGGCGTGAGAAAGGCCACGCCGGTGGGACATGCACGGCCGGGATTCCGGAAGCCAGAAAGGCTGCGACCACGATCACCGCAACGCCGAGCAATGTCTCCGCGCCGATCGAGGTCCGCAGCAGCGTCCGCGTGACCGGGCGAACGGGATCGCGCAGCCGCTCCGTCAGCACCAGGCGGTTGATGCCGGCCAGCACCAGCAATGCGAAGAACAATGCCAGTTTGAGCAAGGCGGTATGGCCGTAAGGAGTGCCGAATAAGCCAGCGATGCTGCCGATCAACTGCCGGGCCTGAATAACGGCGGTGCAGGCGATCAACAGCACCGCGCTCAGGCCGACCGGCGTGAAGCTCTCGCAGGCGCTGGCGGCGGCTGGCGGCGGCAAGATGCCAGCCAGCAGGAACAAAGGCAGCAAGCCGCCGAGCCACGCGCCAGCCGCCAGCAGGTGCACCGCCTCGGAGGCTAGCAGTATGTCCCCGACGCTGCCGCCGGTGGCCCCGGCATGTCCTATGAACCCTTGCATCCCCAGCGCTGCCGCGGCCAGCAGAAACCCCACGGCCAGGCGCGCGCCGCGTCCGTCAAGGAACGGCAACGCGAGCAAGAGGAGGGCAAGGCGGATCAGGATGAGCTGGCCGAACCGGGTATCTTGCACCACCTTGCCTAGCACTGCGACGGTGCCGCCCAATGAGGCGGTACCGGCAATGGTTGCCGACTCAACCAGCATCCAGCCGATGCCAAGGAGCAACGCCAGCCCGGCGGACCATCGGGCCAGGCGGACCAGGCGGTGCCGTGCCGCCGGCCCTTCAATCGGAGCGTCGCGCAGCCCCGCGGGGGCCACCAGCGTCAGCGACACCAGCGTGCCAAACAGGGAGGCGAGCGCGACCAGGTGAAAGCCGCGCAGCAACGCCAGGATGACCGCTTGCGTGTGCACGCGTCGCGCCGTGTGCGGGGGTCAGGGCGAGACGGTGAACTGGAACCTGCCCTCGGTCTTATGCGTGTCCACCGCGGTTGCGTGCCAGATCACTGTGTATTCGCCTGGCGGCAGCTTCGGCAGGCCCACTGCCAGCCTGGTCTGATCGCCATTGACCAGATGCGGCCGGCCTGCATCGACACGCTTGCCTTGCGCGTCCTGCACCTCGATGGTGCTAAAGGCAGGTTCGACGCCCTCGGTGAAGTCGATGATCACCGCCTTGGGCGGCACCGGAACATTGCTACCGACCGGCGGGCTGCTGTTTTTCAGGAAGGCGTGGGCGAATGCCGGCGAGGCTGCAAGCAACATCGCCGGCAGAATCAGGTGTGTCCAACGCATGGTGATCACCACTCCACGAGGGGTTTGCCGAGGGTGTTCGGCATCAGGTCATCGAAATAGAGGTGGAACTGCGCGATCGCGCCGATGTTGTGTCCGGCCGCGCCGTTAAGCGGCCACAGCACTTCGGCGGAGACCGCGTAGTAGGTTCCGGTCCATACGGCGCCGGTGGCGAGCAGGAATGTGGTCGGCTGGCTGATTCCGGTGACGGTGGATGATCCGGCGGCCGAGGTCCAGCCAAGCTCGACCAGTGGCGTCAGGTTGGCAGCCAAGCCGGTGATACCGACGTTCTTCACCTGCGACTGCAGGTACGGGATCGAGTACTGCAACGTCAGGCCGCCGGACCAGGTAGTGATGAACCCTTCGCCCGATGGGCCGGTGTTGGGCATGTTGTAGTCAAGCTCGCCGGTGACGGCGAAGGGACGGATCGGCGCCCAAGGGATGTCGCCCAGGCCTTTACCAAAGAACCCGGACAGGGTGGTGGTGTTGTAGCCGGATTCGATTCCGACCGTGCCTGCGCGACCGAAGGCCTGGGTCACCTCCACCGAGCTCATGAACTCGTGCACGGGCAGGGTGATCCAGTTGTATTTCAGCTGCACGTAGGTGTCGTCGAACCCTCCATGGCTCTTTCCACCGTCCTCCATGTCATGGGCGATGAAAAGCCAATCGGTACCGACGCCGAAGCCGAGGTTCCGGGTAATGGTCTTGTCGTACTCAAAGTTGGCGTCGGTGACCCAGGTATCAGCGTCGGGGCTCTGCAGAGAGATCAGCGGCAGATTGGCTTCGTCACCGACGCCGGGATCGTCAATCAGGTTGGTGTTGACGAAGATACGGGCGCCGGCGACGGCGTGAGCAGAGGCGTGGTGGGTAATGACGGCGGCACCGGCCGCAACGATCGCAGCCAGCCGGATTGTTCGACGCATACGCGACTCCTGGACATGAGTTGTGCAGCGCATACAGCGCCGCGCGGGTCACAGCGGACGGGGAACTCAGGCCAGGATGGGAGGGGCGCGCGACTGCGCGAGGCGGAAGGGAATGGTCGGCGGCGCGGTGGACGGCGGCGGCAGTCCGGAGCGACGGAACAACGTCTGGTTGGGCGCGGGCGGCGGCGGGGCGGTGTCGGCTAGCAGAGGAGTCGGCGCAGCGAGCGCCGTCCAAAGCGGGCAGAACGCGCTGAGGGGCACATGGTGGTGCTGAGTAGGCGGGGTCTTGCCCTCGTCGGCCGAACGCGCGTGGCAGATGAGGGCGGCCTCATGCAGTGCCAGCGGCAGTTCCATATTGGGCGTCGAGGCGCCGATGGCGAGCTGCGCGACCAGCGCGAGCAGAGCGAAGAACAAACCGGACGGGTGGGTGCCGGAACGCCTCATAGCCCCACCATACTGCCGGCCTAATACGGTGGGAAGCTCATCGAGCGACTTGCTCGGTCCATGCGCCGATGGATACGCATGAAAGCATTTCCGTAGAGTACCGCTCCGTCGTGATTGTTGCTAACTGTGTAGCCAGGGGCGTCATGTTCGACCGGCGCTAGGGCGAACCGCTGAACGCCCATCTCCACGGGCGTCGCTGCGCGATCGATCCGGATCAAGGGCAGTCACGTCCTACGCTGGATGCGCTGGTTCGGTTCGGCGAAAGCAGGGCTGCAGGTCCGGCTCACGGTGATTGCCCACCGCCGTGCTCTCCATTGTCTCAGGCCACCATTTTGAGCAAAGTGGGGTGGTTCAATGCTGATTCGGTCGTCAGGTTGAAGACAGGGATAAAACTTGAGCCGGAGAATTTTACGCCGGAACGGCTAGCGTCTGCGGTGCAGAAATTGGTCTCAAATGCCTCGTATCGTCCAAATGCGCAGCTGGCTGGTAAAACCAGGCGAATGAATAACGCAGATGGGTCGAAAGCCATCATCGGGCGTGTGATGACCGCTGACATCTTCGGCGTATCAAGATATCGATCGTCATTTGTGAAGCTGTAATATGCTTCCTGCATCTCCCGGAGCGTCCGGGGTTGGCGCCGCTCGGCGAAGCGGCGCAGTGCGGCCATCGCGCGGCAACATCCTTGCTGAACAGTGCTGTGTGATGCAAACTCCAGATAGAATCACCTCTGGTGAACGAACCAATACTACCGCCTTCCGGCATGATGGGCTTGGCTTGCGTGTCTCCGCCAGATCCATGTCCGCTTCTGGTCAACAAAGCCCTCCTTCGGAACACCCGCGTCTGTCCGCTGTCGCAGGCGGCAAGATGTACTGGCCCTCCACGTCCCTGATTGCTTCGGCAGCGCGCCGCTTAAAGCGCCGCGTCTTCAGACCGGCCGTTTGTCAAAGCGCTTCATGTCGCCCGTCGTTTGGACCCAGTGCAACGCGTCGTCACAAAATATCTCGAATGCTGGCGTAACCGATTTCGGATCGTCGAGCGTACCAATGTTGAGGACCACTCGGCCCGGCGCATTTTCCGTCTCCTCTGCTATCGACGAGCCGCATTCTGGGCAGAAATGTCGGAGGATCGGCTTACCGCTGCCGCCAAGGCTGCTGAACGTTTTCATCGTGCCGGTGATTGTTAGCTCGTCTTTTGGAACTGCGACCATGGCACCAAACGCGCTACCTGTGAATCTCTGACAGTCGCGGCAATGACACACACCTGAGATAACCGGTTCCGCCGATGTGTTGTAACGCACCGCGCCGCAGAGACAGGCCCCTGTCAGTTGAGACATCGCTTCTTCGTCCCCCGTTGGTTGGATCATCGACTTGCTACTTATTGGTATGCCGAGCGAAGTTTCCAGGACATCCGATTGGAGTGTACTGGATGATGGCAAGGGCGTGAAGCTGGTCGGCGATGCAAGTGAGAGCATTCTCGGGAAGATCCGCTACCCGCCCTCCTTCTGCTCACTCGACCGCCTTCTGCTCACTCGACCGGCCCCGTTGCCCTGGCAGCTCAGCTGTAGGCTGCCAGCTTAGAAAGCGTGTCGATTTCGGGTAGTGAGCACCGACTGCTATGTACGGCAGTTTTATTTGTAATCTTCCAGACGTCATTAATTCTGAGCAAGCTATGAAAATCGATCCATTCGCTGGATTTATCCGCAGCAGAGCGAAAGCTGAGTTGCACGGAGGCAGCGTCTCCCACCTGGGTCACCTATACTATTCGGTCGATGGCGTCACCGAGATATTTGCTTAAGTTGTTGTTTACTTGAGAGTGCGGAGTTCTCCATCACTTTTCGGCAGTGCTTGATCCTCGCTCATGGTCGCGAATCCACCGCCCGACGAGCCGGTCGAGTTCGGCGATCTGGCGTTCCGAGAAGGATTCCGGCACGCAGTTCTCGAGCCAGTTGCAGAGTGAGTTTTCGA
>JASHVB010000962.1 GCA_030039695.1 Acetobacteraceae bacterium | reverse complement strand
GCCTTCGAAATACAGGACTGCGTCAACCATGTGCTCCAGCACGCGCGGGCCGGCGAGCGCGCCATCCGTCGCGGCAGCGCCGCCGAGTCGAAGCCTAGCTTCGCCGCCTCCTTGAGGCGGGCCTCGGCCTGCGCCACCTGGCGAACCTCGCCGGACAGACCGATCTCGCCGAAATAGACCGTGCCGGCGCTGGTCGGTCGATCGGACGCGGCGGACGCCAGCGCCGCTGCCACCGCAAGGTCCGCCGCCGGCTCGGTCACACGCAGGCCGCCGGCGACATTCAGATAAACATCAGTCGCGTTCAGCCGCAGCCCGGCCCGCGTTTCCAGTACCGCAAGCAGCATGGCCAGGCGGCCGGAGTCCCAGCCGATCGCTGACCGGCGCGGCGAGCCGCCGGGATTTGGCGCCAGCAGTGCCTGGATCTCCAGCAGCACCGGGCGGGTACCCTCAAGGCCGGCAAACACCGCACTGCCGGCAATGTTGCCGCGTCGCTCAGCAAGGAAGAGCGCGGAGGGATTCGGCACTTCTGCCAAGCCGTGCTCGGTCATCTCGAACACGCCGATCTCATCGGTGGCGCCAAAGCGGTTCTTCACCGCGCGCAGGATGCGAAACTGGTGGCCGCGGTCGCCTTCGAAATACAGGACTGCGTCAACCATGTGCTCCAGCACGCGCGGGCCGGCGAGCGCGCCATCCTTCGTCACGTGGCCGACCAGTGCCAGCGCGAAGCTGCCGGCCTTCGCCAGGCGAATCAGCTCGAAGCTGCAGGCGCGCACCTGGGCGACGGTGCCAGGTGCGCTGTCGATCGCATCGAGCCACATCGTCTGGATCGAATCGATCACCACCAGCGCGGCGTCGCGAGTTGCCTCCAGACTGGCGGCGATGTCGCGAACGTTGACTGCCGCAGCGAGTTCCACCGGTGCGTCGGCCAGCCCCAGGCGGCGGGCGCGCAAGCGCACCTGGTCGATGGATTCCTCGCCCGAGACGTAAAGGACGCGCCGGCCAGCATTGGCAAGACGTGCAGCGGCCTGCAAGAGCAGCGTGGATTTTCCGATGCCTGGATCGCCGCCGATCAGCACCGCCGAGGCGGGCACCAGACCGTCGCCCAGCACACGGTCCAGTTCGGCGATGCCTGTGGCCGCACGGGACAGCGGAGTGGCCGAACCGACGAGGCCCACAAAGGCAACGCTGCGACCGCCTGGTGTCTTGCCGGCAGGGCCGGGACGGGCGGCGATGGGTTCCTCAATGATGGTATTCCACTCGCCGCAGGTGTCGCAGCGACCAGCCCATTTCGGGGCGATGGCACCGCAGGCCTGGCACACGAAGCGGGCGGCGGGCTTTGGCATGAAGTGGTGGCACCACGAACAGAGGTTGATGAAGAGCTTACGATGAGCGGCACGAGTCGCCGCATGACGATGGGGCCACCCACCGGTCGGCCGCTCAGAGGAGTTCTGGTCAGTCAGGCCGTCACACGCTGTCGGCGTCGCGCGGTCCGAGCAGTACGGGCCCTGCCACCCAGCATAACGAGCGCTATCGCGCCAGCTGGGTCAGCAGCGCATCCAATCGCAAGCGCCCCTCCGGCGTGGCAGCAAGGCGCCCGTCGCGCCAGACCAGATAGTGTTCCTCGAGGGCTGCCTGCAGTGTGCCCGTATTCACGGCCTCCAGAAGAGGGACACCAGCCCTCTCGGCGAACCGCGCCGGATCGATCCCCTCCCCCAGCCGCAGTCCCATCAGCAGCATCTCGCGCGCTCGTTCGTCTGGCGTGAGTGCCGCTTCCTCGGCGGTCCCGTGTCCGTCACGCTCCACACGTTCGGCCCAAGGTTCCGGCGCGCGATGCCGGCGCGTCGCGATCAATGCGCCGTTCAGTGACAGGCGCCCATGCGCGCCCGGCCCGATCCCTGCGTAATCGGCATACCGCCAGTAGGCCAGATTGTGCCGGCTTTCTCCGCCCGGCACGGCGTAGTTCGACACTTCGTAGGGCAACAAGCCGAACTTCGCTGCCTCCTCGTTGGTCGCGGCATACAGCGCCGCTGCCGCATCGCCGTCCGGCAGCACGATTTCGCCGCGCGCCTGTCGCGCGGCGAACGCCGTGCCGGGCTCGATGGTCAGTTGATAGAGCGACAGATGGTCCGCAGCCAGCGTCAGTGCCTGGCGCAGCTCCGCGCGCCACGCGGCTTGGTCCTGCCCAGGCCGTGCGTAGATGAGATCGAATGACAGACGCGAAAACGTCGCCCGAGCGATCTCCAGCGCCGCCATCGCATGGGCGGCTGAATGCTGTCGTCCGAGCGAATGCAAGACAACGTCATCCAGAGCCTGCACGCCCAGCGAGACGCGGTTCACCCCTGCCCTGCGGAACGTTGCCAACCGCACGGCCTCAACGCTGGTCGGGTTCGCCTCGAGCGTGATCTCAATGTCCGGCGCCGCGTCGAACAACCGGCGCGCGTCCTCGATCAGCGCCGCGACAGTCTCCGGTTCCATCAGGCTTGGCGTACCGCCGCCGAAAAAAATCGACGCCAGCGGCCGGCGTCCCAGCCGCGCCGCCTCCCATGCCAGTTCGGTGCGCAATGCGGCACGGAACCGCGCTTGCGGGATGCGCTCCCGCACATGCGAGTTGAAGTCGCAATACGGGCACTTGGCCAGGCAGAATGGCCAGTGGATATATAGCGCGAGCGGTTCCATGCGCGGGAGCATATAGCCGATGTCGGGGTCAAACGCAGGTTCGGTGCAGCGGGTGCGTGCCGCGCTGGTGGCGGCGGGGCATCCGGATAGCATCGTCGCCTTCCCGGCCGGGACGCGCACCGCGACCGATGCAGCGGCGGCTGTTGGCTGCGAGGTTGCGCAGATCGCCAAGTCCATAGTGTTCCGCGCCGGCGGGCGTGCAGCCGTGGTCGTTACGTCTGGCGTCAACCGCGTTGATCCCTTGCTGGCTGGCGCGGCGCTGGGTGTGGAGCTCGGGCGCGCCGATGCGGATTGGGTGCGCGAAACCACCGGCTTCGCCATCGGCGGTGTCGCGCCGGTCGGGCACCTGGCGCCGCCGCTGATACTGCTGGACGAAGACCTGCTGGCGCTGAACCCAATTTGGGCGGCGGCCGGCTCGCCCAGCCACGTGTTCCGTACCACGGCGGCCGAGTTGCTGCGCATCACCGGGGCGAAGGCCGCAGCAATCCGCAGCGGGTGAGTTGAGCCGGATTCTGTGCCTTGCGCCGCGGTTGCTGTGGCTGCAGGTATCGCAAGCATTGGGTGTCAAATCGCTGGGGACGGTGGAATGAGATCTGCCGGGCATCGTCCCCTCCCTGCTTGGTCCGCCTCGCGGGGCCAAACCCTCAGCGCGTGGGAGAGCCTCTGAGCCCGCAGGCTACCTGCTGCCGGTGCTCAGCGTCGGCACAAACTACTATCGGCCGCGACATCGCCTGCCGCCCTGGACAATCTCTCGCGCTGCCACGGGTTGGAAGTTGGTGACTTCACCCGGGACGTACAGCAGAAACCTCTTGCCGCTGCTCAGATGGACGATGATGTCAGAGTTGCGTGCAACCCGAGTGGTCACACCTGCTCCAACGCCGACACGTCCACCACGCCGTGCGCCACCGTGCAGCGAACCCGCGAAACCATATGTATCGCCTCCGAATTATCGGCCGCCTCAACGACAGCAAAGCCAGCGACGGGTAAAGCCGCCGACATGAATGAACCGTTCACCGCTTTTACCCCTGCAGCGTTCGGATTGCGCACCTGGACAGGGCAACCAGCGATACCCATCAACGCCCCACGTTTGCGCAAGTCTTCGTCACGTGCATGCGCGGAACTGCGGATCTCTTGATCGGTACGCTCGTATCTCGCGCGATCACCACACCCGATGGTCACCAACTGAGGCAGGTCCTCACCCTGCAAAGTGGTTCGACTGTTCTTCGTGTATCCCGATCGCAATCTGTTCGACAGCCATCACCAGTCACGGAATAGCGGGGCTGCCGATCGGCCCAGTACGATACTTCGGGCCGCGTCGCGTGACGCAGTAGCCATGACTTTGACAGGGTCACCCGCGCGGCCAACAGTCTGGCAATCGACGGAGACATAGGGACCCATGTCGGCAACAGAGCTGCGAGCGATCGGCACGATCGGATTCATCGGTCTGGGGGTGATGGGCGAGCCAATGTGTGGTCACCTGGCCCGCCGCTCGGGCCGTACCGTGCTGGCACATGACTTACGGCGCGAGCCGCTGGCGCGGCTGGCGGCTTCGGGCGTGACCTCGGCGACGCCAGAGGAGATGGCGCGGCGCTGCGACCTCATGCTGATGTCGCTGCCTGATGGCAAGGCCGTGCAATCGGTGGTCGCGGCACTCGAGCCTGGGCTCTCCGCGGGGCAGTGCGTGGTTGATACCAGCACCTCGCCGGTGGCGCTGACGCGTGACATCGGTGCGCGGCTGGAGGCGCGAGGAATTGGCTATGCGGACGCGCCGGTGGCGCGCACGCGTGAGGCGGCGGCGCGCGGCGATCTCTCCATTACCGTTGGCGCGTCGGAGGCGGTGTTCGCACATGTCCGTCCGATTCTCGAGACGATGGGCAGCGACGTGACACATTGCGGTCCAGTCGGCTGCGGCGAGGTGGTGAAGATCCTGAACAATATGCTGGTGTTCCAGAACACCGCGGCGATCGCCGAGGCGATCGCTCTTGGCCGCCGCAGCGGTGTGCCGCCGGAGGTGCTGCTGCCGGCGATTGCGCTCGGGTCGGGTGATTCGTTTGCGTTGCGCAATCATGGCATGAAGTCAATGCTGCCGCGGGTGTTTCCCGAGCGGGCGTTTTCCGTGCGCTATGCGATGAAGGATCTGTCGTATGCGCTGGCGATGGCGGACGGCGCAGGCGTCGATGTGCCGGGCGCGCGGCTGACGATGCAGCGACTAAAAGATGCGGAGGCCGCCGGGCACGGCGAGGAGTATCATCCGGTCATGCTGCAAGTGATCGATCCACAATGAGCAGCTTCCCGGACGCCGGCACGTGGCGCGCGGCGTGCATCGGCGATGCCGTGCTGGCAGCATGGTCCGGGCCGTGGTCCGTGTGTTTTGCGGTGCGGAACGATGCAACCGCGACGGTGTTCGCCGTTGTGGATGGATTGGTGCAGCCCGGCGATGGCACGCCGGCGTTCACCGTGCGCGCGCCGTCGGACATATGGGCGAAGTTCCTGCAACGCGTGCCGCCGCGTCACCACCACGGCCTGTTCGCCATGATGTACCGCGTGCCGGAGTTCGGCATCGACGGTGACACGCTGACCTGCATGCAGCATGCGCATGTGGTGCGGCGCGTGCTGGAGATCGGCAAATGGCTCGCGCTGGGCGAGGCCTTGCCGGTGCCGGTGTCGTTACAGCCGCGGACAGGTGCTGTGCCGGTGCCGGCGGTGAGCGGCTGCTACGTGCCGGTCGTGGTGAACGGTGTGTCGTATCCGGTGTATTACGAGACGGCCGGCAGCGGGCGCGATCTGCTGTGTCTGCACACCGCTGGCGCTGACGCGCGGCAGTTCCACGGCCTGATGGCGGACGAACGCATTACGTCGGGGCACCGGCTGGTGGCGTTCGACCTGCCCTGGCACGGTCGCTCGCTGCCACCCGCTGGCGGCATTGCGGGTTCGTGGCGGCTCGGCACCGACCTCTATGTCGAGCTGATCATGGGCTTTGTTGCGTCTGCGAAGCTGGATCAGCCGATCGTGCTGGGCGCGTCAATGTCCGGCGAGATCTGTCTGGAACTGGCGCTGCGCCACCCGGAGGATTTCCGCGCTATTATCGCCTGCGAGGCGAGCGAGAAGATCGACCGCCGTCAGACTCACTGGGCCGCGCATCCGCAGGTGAACCAGGCGTTCTTTGTGCCTGAGTGGATCCGCGCGCTGTCGGCACCACAAAGCCCTTCCGAATATGTGGACCGCATCGCCTGGCATTACGCGCAAGGCGGCCCGGCGGTATTCTTCGGCGACATCGCGTTCTATTCCGGCGACTGGGACATGCGCGACCG
>JASHVB010000961.1 GCA_030039695.1 Acetobacteraceae bacterium | reverse complement strand
CAAATATCCGCCGACGTCGGGGACGGGAGTGCTGTTGCAGTTAGACTGTCCCGGTCGCTTCGACTCGGCGCTCCGTCGCGACTGTGCGGTACAACCGGCCGCACTCCCTCGGCAACCTCGACCGGTTGGCGCCATGCAGAGTCTATGAGCGCGCAGACGACAAATTTCTGCCCGAAGAAGGGCAAACTGGAGACGTGCAATCTCCGATCCCTCGTGTAGCCAGGGGTAATCCAGCCTCGGCCTGGGAATGAGGTCGACCTGCGACATCATCCGGCGATGGGCCTACCGAGCGTGCCTTCCGGGGGTCGTCCCGGCAGCAGGCGAACCGCGCGTAAGCAATGGACCGCGTGACAAAGCCGACAGACAAAGTTCACCGTGCGCTTGCGCACGCGACCCATATTCATGGGGACAAGCTTGTAAGGGAACATCGATCCCTTATGTCTCGCACTTGCTGGCGGTGGCGGCGTCCCGTCGTGCGCCTAGAAGCTCATCAGGCGGCGGAGGCGCGGGGTCTTCTTGTGCTGGTGGTCAGCCATGCGCGCCAGCAGGCCGTTCAGCTCGGGGATCGCCTCCAACAGATAAGGCCCCTTGTTCAGCATCACGCACTCCGCCCGCGCCGCCATCGCTGCATCGGTCATTTCGCCGCGTACCGGCGTGCCGTGCTTGATCATGCTCTCCAGCACCTGTGTGGCCCAGATCACGGGCACATGCGCGGCCTCGCCGATCCACAGGATTTCTTCCTGAATTTCGGCGGTACGCGCGAAGCCGATTTCGGAGGCCAGATCCCCGCGCGCGATCATGATTGCCGTCGGCTGACGCGACGCTGCCTGCACCACCATCGCGGGCAGGTTCCGCAGGCTGCGCAGCGTCTCTACCTTCAGCACCACCGACAGGCGCTGCCAGTCGTCCGACCGGCGTCGGGCGAGCTCGGCCTGTAACAGTGCCACGTCGTCGGCAGACTGCACGAACGAGTAGCTGATGCCATCGGCATGACGGGCAACGAAATCGAGGTCGGCCAGGTCCTTCGCCGTGAGCGGGGGCACGATCAGCTCGGTGTCCGGGAAGCTGAGCCCCTTCTCCTCGCGCAGCTTTACACCGCCCGCCCTGGCATGGCGCACGCGCGCAACCACGCCCCACGGCGCGACCATCTCCACTTCAAGCCGGACTTTGGCATCGTCGAACAAGATCGCATCGCCCTGCCGTACCATCCGCAGAGCCTCCGGCAACTGGCACTCGACCGCGAACGCCGGCGCATCATCGGGTAGCGCCGCCAGCCCACCGGGCGGCACAAGGGCTAGGAGAACGTCCGTGCGAAGCTGCTTGTCACCTGACGGACGGCGCACCGCACCGGTGCGTATTTTGGGCCCCGCGAGGTCCATCAGCACGCGAAGCTCGCGTCCCGTCTCGACCGCCGCCGCGCGAGCGAAGCGGATCATCCGGTCCCAGGCGACGGCGTCGTCGTGCGCACAGTTGATGCGCAGCGCCTCGACGCCGCTCATCGCGAGGCAGCGGATGAACTCAGGATCGTCGGCCGCCGAGGACGGACAGGTCACGAGCAAGGCAGTGCTGCGGAGCGACGTCGGCGGGCCTAGCACCTCGCATGTGTGGGCCGTCAGTAGCCGCTCGCCGGCGAAGAACGCCGCTTCCGGCAAATACGGACGCGCGGGCAGACCGCACAGCACGGCCAGACTCGCCTCGACGGCTTCCAGCGTAGGGATGACCCGGCTCTCCAGCCGGCCCAGCGACGACAGACCAACAGTCATCAACCGGCGCTGCAAGTTACGCAGGTCATGGTGTCGCAGGGCGAGATAGTGGCGGAGGTTCGCCGCACTGGGTGCGAACTCTCGCTGGTCCTGGACTGCCGGCCAGCTGGCCGCGATCACGTCCGCCTCGCGACGCACTGTTTGAATCAGGTTCTCGATCTCGGCGCGCAGCGTCGTGAGATCGACCGGGTCAGCGTCGTTCTCCCCACTGACAACCAGATCAGCTTCAGCCTGCGGCGCATAGCTTTGCATGGATGTCTCTGCAGTTGGAGATGTCTCTGCGGTCGTAAACAACTGCGACTGCGGACAAGGATACCACTCCGATCGTATGTTCGACAACGACGCGCCCGACCTCACCTCGTGCTGGACGTCGGGTCGATAAGTCGGCGCACCACTGCAGCGGGTGGGCCTCTTGGGAGTGCTGGCGCGCCCGCACCCGCGGATGAGGGTCGAGAACCGGTCCGATCCAATACGTTGTGGCAATTCCAGTTAGTGCCGCAAAATCTGGAATCCAGGGCGGAAAGATTCCAGCGTTAAACGGCATCACTGCCCCAAGCCGGCGCGTTTCCAGCACTTTCCGGCAGCCTGACATCGGCGACAAGAGAAGGTTCATAGTTTTGTAAGAATCCGGGTGCTGCACCTGGGTATCGTAGGGGAAACATCACCAGCCCCCAGGGGATAGGAAAGCCAATGTCGGACGCCACAGTTCACCCTGGCGACGCTGGCCTTGTCAGAGAACGCGGCTCGCCTCGCCCACACCTCGATACGAAGCCGACGCTCTCGAGCATCGTTCTTTTCCTCGGCTTGCTGGTGGCCGGGATCCTGGTTGGGCTCTATGGACTGACGTCCGATATTGGCGCGGCAGGGGCGCCACCGCTCGCGATAGGCGTCTTCGTCCTGTTGGGTATCGCCCTCCTGATCGCGCTCGGCTTTGAGTTCGTCAACGGCTTCCATGACACGGCTAACGCCGTGGCAACAGTGATCTACACTCACACCCTCCCCGCGCAGGCTGCCGTGGTGTGGTCAGGCTGCTGGAATTTGATCGGTGTCGTCACATCGAGCGGTGCTGTCGCCTTTAGTGTCATCACGCTATTGCCGGTGGAACTGATTCTGCAAGTCGGGAGCAGCGCCGGCTTCGCCATGATTTTCGCGCTGCTGATCGCCGCCATGATCTGGAACCTGGGTACGTGGCTGCTGGGGATTCCGGCAAGCTCCTCGCACACGCTGATTGGCTCGATCATTGGCGTCGGCATCGCCAATCAACTGCTCGCCCCAGCCGGCACCGCCACGTCCGGGGTGGATTGGGGGCAAGCCATGAGCGTTTTCAAGGCGCTGCTCTTCAGCCCCGTCGTCGGCTTCATCTTCTCCGCACTGCTTCTGCTCGTGATGAAAATGCTGATAAGGCGCAAGGAGCTCTATGTGCCGCCGGATACGTCGCAGCCTCCACCACTGTGGGTCCGCGCGATGTTGATACTTACCTGCACGGGGGTCTCGTTCGCACACGGGTCGAATGACGGCCAGAAGGGCATGGGCCTGATCATGCTCATCCTGATTGGTGCCGTACCTACGGCCTATGCATTAAATCACGCTTTGCCGACCGACTCGACGCCGGCTTTTCTGCAAACCATGGAGCAGGGTGAACGGGTCATGAGCCGACTTGCCGGCAATGCGACGGTGCCCGGTGACAGGGCGAGGATAACGGTCGAGGATGCCATTCGCACACGTAATGTGAACCAGGCGGCGGTCTTTGCCGCTACGGCGCGACTTATGCAGGACATCGCCAGTCAGATTGGGCAGTATGGAGCAATCGCGAAGGTGCCGGCCGCCGCGGTGCAGAACGTGCGCAATGGCATGTACTTGCTAGGCGAAGCGGTGCGCCTGATGCAAAAGCAGAACGTTTCCCCCTCCGACGCGGGTACGCTGGCCTCAGTCCGGTCAGCGCTCGATGCCGGGACCAGATTCATCCCGTTCTGGGTTAAGGTTTGCGTCGCCATCGCGCTCGGTCTCGGCACGATGGTCGGCTGGAAGCGCATCGTGATTACCGTTGGTGAGAAGATCGGCAAGAGCCATCTCACGTATGGGCAGGGTGCCTCAGCCGAAATGGTGGCCGCCGCGACAATCATGGCCGCGGATATGTACGGCCTGCCTGTTTCGACGACGCATGTGCTCTCCTCAGGCATCGCCGGCACGATGGCGGCAAATGGATCGGGCCTGCAGTGGAGTACAATCCGCAGCATCGCACTTGCCTGGGTATTGACGCTGCCGGCGGCCATCGTACTGTCCGCGACACTCTACTACACGTTCCGCTCGATGGTGTAACAGCAAGGCGGAGCAGAATTTTTAGGAATGTGCCACCTTGTCGGTTTCCCCTTCATGGGGAGACTCTCGTTCCAGAACGATTCCTGTGATTCCGGGGAGTGGAAGGCGACAGCCTCGTCCTCGATACGTAGACATTTACCTCAAACGATGATCCTGCGCACCTGCACCCGGCTTTGTGCCGCAAGCCCCGTGCGACGGTCCCATCAAGAACCTTCCTGATCGACAACGCATCGTGATGCCGCGCTCGTGGCGGATAAAGAGCTCGAAAGATTGATACCGCCGTTCACCGAACATGGAGCGAGGTCCGAAGCCCGAGACACGGCTCTCGTGCAGTTCACTTCATTTTAATCAGTTCTATCACGGTCGAGTGTGGGGTGCGGCCTGTCATCACTATGTGGCCGATCGGGCGACCCTCGAGGCGGCGATCGCCACGGCCCTCGCCAGGGCAAGGCTATCGACGAGCTCACCACCGCGCGCCGCCGATCCGGTGAGCGACAAACATCACAGCCATAATCGCCGCCATGACACAGCCGGCGAGCCGGTCAGCGGCAGGCAGTAAGAAAAGGCCCGGATGGCCGTCACACCGCTCCCGACGAGTCCGTTCTCACCGGGCAGCTGTGACGGATCGTCAGCTCATGAACTTCTCCGACCAGGTCTTGTAATCGCCCTCACGTGTCACACGCTTCATCATATCGGTCGACGCGATACCTTGCAGCTCGGACGGCTTCGCGCCTTCGCGCAACGCCTTCAGCGTATTGTAAACCGCCTGTACCGCCGCGGAGAACGGTTGGTGTCCTTGCAAGGCAATGCGCACGTTGCGACTGGCCAGGTACGCCTTGTCGGACATCGCTCCGCCACCACCACCCAGCATCAGCGGCAGCTTAACGGCCGATGCCATTGCGTCGAGGTTCGCCTCATTCATCCCGCCGGCAAAAAACAGCGCATCGACTCCAGCCGCCTCGTATGCGCGGGCGCGCGCGATCGCGTCGTCGATGCCGCTCACCGCCGCCGCTGAGGTGCGGCCGATGATGACCAGCGACGGATCCTCGCGCGCAGCCAGCGCAGCACGCATCTTGCCGACACCCTCTTCAACCGAAATCAGTCGCGGCCTGGTTTCGCGGAAGCCTCGCGGCAGGGCGGTGTCCTCGATCATGATGCCGGCGACGCCCGCGGTCTCCAGTTCCTTGATTGTGCGCATCACGTTGAGCGCGTTGCCGTAGCCGTGATCCGCGTCGACCATCAGCGGCAGTTTGCCGGCGCTGTTAATGCGGTAGGCCTGCTGCGCGAACTCGGTCAGCGTCAGAAGGATGAGGTCAGGGTTTCCCAGCACGGTGAATGACGCGATCGACCCGGCGAACATGCCGACTTCGAACCCCAATTCGTCGGCGATGCGGGCGGAGATCGGATCGAACACGGAACCCGGATGGATGCATTGGTTACCCGCCAATACGGCGCGGTAGCGTTCACGGCGGTCGGTCCAGTGCATCGTGCGTGTCCTTCCTCGGTGTGGTCTCTCAGGCCAACATTCCCGCCAGCCCGCCGCTCATGCATGTCGCCAGCGTGCCAGAGAGGATCGAGCGCATGCCCAGCGCCACGATCTCATGGCGACGCTCTGGCACCATTGCGCCTAAGCCGCCAATCATGATGCCAAGACTGCCGAAATTGGCAAAGCCGCAAAGTGAATAGGTCAGGATCAGGCGGGTCCGCGGATCGAACGTGCCAGGTGGCAGCGTCGAAAAGTGCAGATAGGCAACGAACTCGTTCAGCACGGTCTTCGTTGCCATCAGTGCCGCTGCCGCCGTGGTTTCCTGCCACGGCACCCCAATCAGCCACATCACCGGGCGGAACGGCAAAGCGAAGATGCGTTGCAGCGTGATGGCGCTGCCGTTCCAGTGGGGCAACAGGCCTAGCAGCATGTCGACCAGCGCAACGGCGGCAACTGCCACCAACAGGACGGCGATGATGCCGGCGAGGATCGGGATGCCGTCGAGTGTGCCTTTCACCAGCGCATCCAATGACGACACGGGCGGGTCGCGAATGATCAATCCCGCCTCAGTCGGGTCCGGCGGGCCCCACGGCACCATCAGCGCCGCAAGGGCCAGTCCGGCCGGTGTGCTGATCACCGACGCGATAAGGATGTTGCCCAGCGCGTTCGGTACAACCGGTGCCAGGAACATGCCGTAGATCACCATGACTGTGCCGGCGACGCCGGCCATGCCGCACGTCATCAGTGCAAACAATTCGCCACGCTGCATACGTGCGAGATACGGCCGTACGAGCAGCGGCGCTTCCACCATGCCAACGAAGATATGCACGGCGGCGCCAAGAGCGAGCGCTCCGCTGATGCCCATCAAGCGGCGCAGCAGCCACGCGAAAGCACCAGTGATGCGTTGCAATATGCCACCGTAGAACAACAGCGATGCGAGCGCGCTGATTGTCAGGACCAGTGGCAGAGCCTGAAAGGCGATGATGAAGCTGGCGCCGGGATGGGTTTCCGCAAACGGCAGCGGGCCGCCGGCGAGGTAGCCGAACACGAAGCGGGTGCCTGTCTCAGTGGCATTCTGCAGCGCCGTGGCGGCGTCGTTGAGCGCGAACACCGCGTGCGTCGCAAGAGGGGCGCGCAGCAGCAGTAGCGCGAATGCAAGCTGCAGTAGGAGGCCCGTGATGACGGTACGCCAGGGCACGCTGCGGCGGTTCTCGCTGCACAACCAGGCGAGCAACAGCAGCGCGGCAATGCCGAAGGGGGCGCGGGTCATCGCGTTTGCCTGGGTCTCGCGCATCCCTTGCGGGAGGGGGTTGGCGGGAGGGGCACCTCAGAGTGGCTGGTTTGGGCAACCGAACCCCTCCCCCTGACCCGGTCCCGCAAGGGAAGGAGGGATGTCTTTGCGTTGGCCCTGCTTGCCATCACGTCCGCTGATTAAATGGATAATACGGCGGAAACTCGCCAATGGCGTTCATATCCACTTCCACCAACGTCAGCCCATTTACCGCGATCGCCTCGCCGACCGTCTCGCCAAATGCCTCGGCGCGGTCGCAGCGGAAATACGGGATCTCGGACAGCGCCGCGAGCTTGCTCAGTTCCGGGCTTTGCAAATCAGCGAAGAACCGGCGCCCCTGCTGTGTCGCATCCTGGATGCGCTTGATGACGCCGTAGCCACGGTCATTCATCACGATCACCGTCAGGTTGAGCTTCTCCTGCACTGCCGTCCACAACTCGCCGACGTTCAGGAAGAATCCCCCATCGCCAGTCATCACGACGGTCTTGCGACCGTTCGCGGCGGCGGCGGCGCCGATGCCGAGCTGCAATCCCTGACCGATGCCGGCGCCGGTCGGCAGAATGCTGTTGTGGGGATCGTCCACCGAAAAGATACGGTTGCCCCAAGTCGTGTTGCTCTGCGTCACGTCGCGCACCCAGATCGCGTCCTTCGGCATCACGGCTCGCAGTTGAGCGGGGAACGTGCCATAGACGCCCAGTGTTGCCAGGAACTTGCTGCGCGCCACCTGCTTCATCGCGGTAAATTCCGCATGGTAAGTGGGATCGACACGCAGCCTCCCCTCGATACGCGGCAGCAATGCCTCGAGTGTCGCCTTCGCGTCGCCGCAGACGAAGTAACGGTTGGCGTAGGTACGACCATTCGCCATCGGATCAACGTCGATCTGCACGATATTGTCCGGTAGCTTCACGGCGAAGTCGCCTGTCTCGTGTCCGCGCAGCCGCGTGCCGACGGCGAGCAGCAGATCGACACCGCGATAGAACGCCTGCACGTCGGGCATGCCGTTGCCGTGCAGCGCTCCCAGGTTCAGCGGATGCTGTTCCGATACTATTCCCTTGCCGTTCGTGCTGTTCAGCATCGTGAAGCCAAGATCGAGCATCATATGCACGGCGCTGCTCGCATGCACGGCGCCTGAGCCGACCCACATCATCGGCCGCGTCGCCTGCGCCACACGTGTCGCGAGCTCGCTGAGTTCGGCATCGCTCGGCAGGCGCGGCGGCGGCAGCGGCAGCACGAATCCGTCCAGCATCGCGGGCCGCGCAATCCTCTCGCGCTGCAGGTCGATCGGCACTTCAATGCTGACCGGTCCCTTCGGTGCGCTCAATGCATCGACGGCTGCGCGGGTCAGCACGCCCATCGCTTGCTGCGCGGACCGCACGCGATACGCGCTCTTGCAGACCGAGCGGAGCATGGCGAGCTGGTCGTACGGATCGTGCACCGTGCCCGTTTCGCGATCGGCGAATTTCGTCGCTGTCATCCCGGTGATGTGCAGCACCGGCGAGCCGGCAAAGCGCGCCTCGAACAAGCCGCCGACGGCGTTCGCTGCGCCTGGTCCGGTGGACGAGAAAAGCACGCCGAGCCCGTCGGAGGCACGCGCATAGCCGTCCGCCATGTGTGCGCCGCCCAGCTCGCCGCGTGCCATCATGAAGCGGATGGTGTTGCGCCGGCCGATCGCATCGAGCATCGGGATGTTGTGGACGGAGGCGATGCCAAATGCGGTGGTGACGCCGCAGGCGGACAGGAACTCGGCGACAAGGTCGCCCACGGTGTAGTCGCTGGCCATGTCTCGGCAGCTCCTCGATTATGCGAACTAGGCTGAGGCAGGCAAATCGGCGCGTCAACGCGTCGAAGGTTCCCTGCGATCTTCCCGGCTCGGTGTACCGCGCTCGCGCGCTTATGGATCGCCAACGGTCAACCTACCTCAAAAAAATGCCTGGCAGCTCTCGTCCGCCGCGCCATTGCCCCCGCGTCGCGTCTGGAACCGAAGCTCCGTGGCGAGGCCGGCTGCGGCTCTGTGAACATCCGCCTCGGCGCCTGGATCGGCCGGCACCGGTCCGCGCGGCACCAGCCCGCCGGACCCGCGTCGGGATGGTGTCGCGGCCTGATGCTCGCGGCTGGACCAAGACCGGACCCACCGACCTCAATCCCGCACGCGGCCGACATCCGAAACGCTCTGGGAAGTGCTGGGCAAAGCCCTGCGGCCGCCATGTCAAAAACACAAACAGCGCCGAAACGCGCAAGCCACCCGAAGCTCGCATCCACCCACGCGCGGCCAGCAAATCGATTGCGCGTCCAGAGTGGCCACGGCATTGTTCCGCGGAGCGCACACGGGAGACTAAAGCGTTATGAAGCGACGTCATCTTTTGCAATGGGGCGGCGCGGCAGTCGCCGCCTCTTCGCTGCCGCGGATTGCGATTGGGCAATCGGCTTCGACGACCGTGCTGAAATTCGTGCCGCAGGCCAACCTCACGTCGCTCGACCCGATCTGGACCACCGCCTCGGTCACAGAGAACCACGCTTACGCGGTCTACGATACCTTGTTCGCCGTCAATTCGAAGATTGAGCCGCAACCACAGATGGCCGAAGGCTACACAGTGTCCGACGACGGCCGCACCTATCTGATCAAGCTGCGCGACGGGCTGAAATTCCACAACGGCGAGCCGGTGCGCGCGCAGGATTGCGCCCCCAGCCTGCAGCGCTGGGCCGCGCGTGACACTTTTGGCCAAACGCTGGCGAAGTTCGTCGATACCTGGGGCGTGCAGGATGACAAGACCATCAAGATCACACTGAAGTCGCCATTCCCGCTGCTCATCGACGCGCTGGCCAAGCCCGCGGCGAACGAGCCGTTCGTCATGCCGGAGCACATCGCCAAGACCGATCCAATGCAGCAGATCAAGGAGACGATCGGCTCCGGACCGTTCAAGTTCATCGCCAA
>JASHVB010000960.1 GCA_030039695.1 Acetobacteraceae bacterium | reverse complement strand
GCGTTCGAACAATTGCCTGGTCATGGCGGCGTGCGCCTGGGCCGACAGCCGTCTGGTCAGCTTCAGATAAAGCAACCGGAACAAATATCCACAGATCTGAGTTAGGCTCCAGAGCACACGGTACTGCGCGTGCTTGGGAACAGGGTCGATATCGATAGGCGAGCCTTCTGTATCGGATTGTAACCGGCTGGGTTCGTAAGCTTCCACGTCGGGCGGAAGCAGCCGCTCCGGGTTACGCTCAACCAGCCTGATCAGCGTACGATGCTCGGCACACCAACATCCGGGCCTTGGTATATGCACCCGAAGCCCCGCCGCCATTGTAACAACGTCGATGCGACCCTCCCCTCCTTGAGGCCCTATGCGACGCGGAACGCCGCCCGATCAATCGTCGTCATCGTCGTCGTCATCATCGTCGTCATCGTCATCGCGCTCAAATATGCTTGCCAGGCTCGCTTCCTGGCGCACGACGACGACCACGGTCTGGGCGCCGGCGCTGAGCACGCCATCAGCCTGCAATGCCGCAATGGCATTCTCGACCTTCTCCATCAGGCGGCCCTCGCCGCGGCGCAGCCGCCGGACCCGCTTGCGGGAATGCTCGCCGAGGTCGATGACGCAGGTTATCCCCTGTTCCGCCTTTTCTTCTGCCTTCGCCGCTTGAGCCTCTGCCGCACTCATGACCAAGCCCTCTCCGCGTTGAAATGATACCGCCGTCCACTCCAGGTCGCCGCCTTTAGTGGCGGACGACCTTGACCAGATTGCTACCGAGGTCGCCCGCCCAGCCGTTGCGCTCCCGGCGCCGCGAACGCTCGTGCAGGATCAAATACCGGCCAAGCGCCTTCTGTTCCGCGCGGACCAGCTTGCGAAGCGCCCGTTCGATCGGACGCAGCGGGCGCGACGTTTTCTTCACGACCCCCATCTCCAGGCGGAGCTCGCCACGCTCGACCCGGCCGGACGGCTTGATAATGTGCACTTTCAGCGGCTCATAAACACCACTGCCGCGGCTGGTGCGTATGACGCGATAGCCGGATCCGGTGCGACCGCCGACAATCGTTGCACGCTTACCGCCCGAGAGCATTGTCACACGCATGCGAGACTCACCCCCCTCGCTATTTGTCGCGTGCCCAACCCGCCAGTTATCCGTGTCTTACATCAGTCTCGTGCAGGCACACTTCCGAGACGGCCGACACACCCCTCGTATATCACCGCATTCACGATCTAGGAAAGCCTTATCTTGGCTCCGACCGGAGCACTTTCGGATGTGAAAGAGTCGCTGTTGTTTCGCATGACCGATCAACAGTGTCGGCTCCCAGACGAGACCATATCTCTGCTGAATGTCCGGGGGTTCTTATCGGCAGCAAGCGCGTCGGATACCCGGATCGGTCTCGACGTCTTGTTACACGACACGCCGCGGATCAAGCCAGAGGCCCGGACAGAAAGCGCAATGCCAGGACAGAATGCGCAGGAATATGCCGCCGACCGGCATCACGTCGGTAGACGGTTACGCAGCTCTGCTGCAAACTGCGCCAATGCGCCGCCGAGCCTCGGTGCGCCGCGATGGATCACTCATGTTCAAGGGCCGCCGGTTGGGTGGCGACAAGCTGCTTTCGGCAGTGCGTTGGTGCAGCTGTCGGGGCGGAGCGGGATTTTTATGGACCGTTTACCAGATTCTCCCAAGCTGGAAGTTTCGCTCACTGGCCCTCGCGAACGCGCGCCGCAGACGTTCGAAACAGGGACGCCTCGCAGCTGGACCGGTCGCACTCGCAACCGCGAAATACCACGCGACGACGCTGGCGCGCCGCTCTGGCTGACTGATCAGAGCACGAACGCCACCCGCCCTAAAGACGCCGCAACGCCGATTGCGAGCGACCAGCGGCATCCCTTGCGCAACTAGGTGGCATGCGAAAGGGGAACCGTCAGTGAGGACACCCTGGCTCGCGTGTCCACAGCCACGACGTCACGCGGCCCACCGCCTGATATGCTTCCCACACGCAGGCGGCGGTGCTGCACTATTCTATCCGTTCGCCGCTCTGTTGCCTCCGTCGATCGAAATGCTGGCTGTACAATTGCCGGGCCGGGAGGCTCGTCTGTCGGAACCGCCGCTCCGTCAGATGGATTTACTGGTCGACGCCTTGCTGGATGGGATAGAGGATCGCTTGAGCGCGCCATTTTCGTTCTTTGGACACAGCATGGGCGCACTCGTCGCGTTCGAACTGAGCCGCGCCCTTCGCCGTAACGGGCAGGCATTGCCACAGACCATCATCGTCTCCGGCCGGTGCGCGCCAACCATCCCACATTCGGAAGATCCGCTGCACGTCCTGCCAGACGCGGCATTCGTTGACGCGCTGGTGCACCGCTATGATGCCATCCCGGCGGTCATCCGCAGCGAACCCGAGTTGATGGCGATTTTTGTGCCGGTGCTGAAGGCAGACTTTGCGACCTTCGAGACTCACATCCACCGCGATGAACCGGCGCTGAACTGCGCTCTGGCGATGTATGGCGGCCGCGATGATCCACAGACGGCGCAGATGGCCGGCTGGACCGACCTGTTCAACGGCCCGCGCATCACCAGGAGTTATGACGGAGGCCATTTCTACTTGACCGAGCACCGCGGCGCAGTCGCCACGGCGCTTGCAGAGGATGTCCTCGCACCTGTTGCCGCGACCTACAAAGCAGAACATGCGAGCGCCGTATACGAGTGAACCGACCCTGAGGCGGCTGGCCGATATTGTGGCGCCGCCGCTCGGCGCCCCAGCCTCGTCACTGGACCCCGACGAGAGACTTCACCGTTACGGTCTCACCTCGCTTACCGCCGCGTCCATTGTTGCCAATATTGCCGATCACTTCGGGCGGTCGCTGGCGCCGACGCTGTTATGGGATCGGCCGACCCTGCGTCAGCTGGCGGCGTACCTGGATGGCGCCGACGACGATGCGGATACGCGCCCGCCTATCGTACCGCTGCAGCCAGACGAACCCATCGCCATCATTGGCATGGCTTGCCGCATGCCGGGCGCGGATTCACTCCGCGGCTTCTGGCTGCTGTTGGACGACGGCGTTGATGCCGTCACCACGGTCCCCTCGAACCGCTGGTCAATCGAGGCGCTGTGCGATCCAGATCCTCAGACACCCGGCCGGATGGCAACGCCGTGGGGTGGCTTCATCGCGGCTGTAGACCAGTTCGATGCCGGGTTCTTCGCCATGTCTCCCCGCGAAGCTGCTCAGACGGATCCACAGCAGCGGCTTGCCCTCGAACTCGCCTGGGAGGCGCTCGAGGATGCCGGTATCCGCGCCCGCACGTTACTGGGGACACGCACCGGCGTCTTCCTGGGCGCCATGTGGAGCGACTACGCGCGGTTGCTCGCCGATCGCGACGCCATTGCCCAGCATACGGCCACCGGCCAGGACATCAGCATCATCAGCGCGCGCCTTGCTTATACCTTCGGGCTGGAAGGTCCGGCGCTGACCATTGGCACCGCCTGCTCTTCCTCACTGGTCGCCGTGCACGAGGCCTGCCGCAGCATTCGGGCGGGCGAATCAACGATCGCTCTGGCGGGAGGCGTGCACCTGCTGCTGGCACCGGAAAGCAGCATTGCGATGACAAAGTTCGGCGCGATGGCGCCGGACGGTCGCTGCAAGCCGTTCGACGCGCGGGCGAACGGCTATGTGCGCGGCGAGGGTGGCGGCCTCGTGGTGCTGAAGCCGCTGCGCGCGGCGCAGGAAGCGCGCGACCGGATCTACGCGGTCATCCGCGGCAGTGCCGTCAACAACGACGGGCCCAGCAATGGCCTCACAGCACCCAATCCGTCAGCACAGCGGAGCATGCTGCGCGACGCGCTGGCCGCCGCCAAGGTTGATCCCGGCGATGTCGACTACGTGGAGGCGCATGGCACCGGCACGACACTCGGTGACCCGATCGAGGCACAGGCGTTGGCGGACGTGCTGTGCCGAGCGCGGCCGGCCGATCGTCCGCTGCGGATCGGTTCCGTCAAAAGCAACATCGGACATCTGGAGGCAGCCGCCGGCGCCGCTGGCCTCATCAAGCTCGCCCTGGCGCTGCGACACCGGTGGATTCCCGCGAGCCTGCACTATCAGGCACCCAACCCCGCGATCGACTTCCGGGCTGGGGCATTGGCGGTCCAGGCGACAGCGGGCGCGTGGCCGAACCGGGCGGACGCGGCGCTGCCCATCGGTGGCGTCAGCTCATTCGGTTTCGGCGGGACCAACTGCCACATCCTTCTCCAGGCGGCGCCGGCAGGCGTGGCACCCAACCCGGATACGGTGCGGCCGGTCTTCGTCTTCGGTGGTAACGGCGGGAACTGGCCCGGTATGGCGTCTGGCCTCGCGGCCGAACCGGTCTTTGCAGCGACACTCGCCGATTGCGATTCGATCCTGGCCCTGCTCGGCTACCCATACCGTGTTGCTGCGGTGCTTGCCGATGCACGTGTCGGGGACGTTGCTCTCGGACAACCGGCGTTGTGTGCGTTCCAGATCGCACTGGCATCGTGGCTTGCGAGTATCGGCATCCGTCCTGCCGGTGTCGTCGGCCATAGTGTCGGCGAGGCCGCGGCCGCCTGCGTTGCCGGAGCGTTGACGCGGCGGGATGCGCTGCGCCTCGTCGTGGGACGCAGCCGCTTGCAGGCGGGCGTGGCAGGCCAGGGCGCCATGGCATTGGCCGCTGCGCCTGCCGAGACCATCGAGCGGCTGCTGCCGCCCGCTGTCGTCGTTGCTGGCGAAAACGGACCACGCGCCACCCTGCTCGCCGGGACACGCGAGGCGATCCTCGCCGCATGCGGCGCGCTCGATGCGGCCGGCATCACGAGTCAGCCGATCGATGTGCCGGTCGCCTACCACAGCCCGCAGATGGATCCGCTCCGCCCGCGCCTCGAACAAGAACTGGCGGAGCTGGCGCCGATGGCGGCCGACATCGGCATCGTTTCGACAGTGACCGGAGAACAGATCGCCGGGACCGCGCTCACCGCGACCTACTGGGGCCGCAATCTGCGTGATCCAGTGCGATTTCGCCAGGCGGTGCTGACGCTGCTCGAGGCCGGTCACCGGAGCTTCGTCGAACTCTCGCCGCACCCGCTGCTGGCCGCGCAGATCAGGCAGATGGCGCCTGACGCCGTGGTGATCACACCGCTGCGCCGTGGCCAGGCCGACGCCGAGCGGGCACGCCAGGCCGTCACACCATTGGCGGGCCCGCGGCGTGGCATCAGACCGCGTCATCTGCTGGTCCTCTCGGCGCGTTCCCAACGCGCACTCGAGGTGTTGCGCACGCGATGGGCGGCGCGGCTCCCCGAGGATTTCCCCGACCTGTGCCATACCGCGCTGGCCGGACGGGAACGCTTTGCCTGGCGCCTCGCGCTGCACGCCGCCGACGGCGAGGAGGCGCGCCGTCGCCTGCTCGCCGACGACGTGCTCCGCGGCCACGCCAGGCCCGGCCCCGCGCCGCGCTTCGATCAGCAGCGCGGCGCCGAGGAGGACTGGACCGCATATCTGGACCGCTGCGCTGCGGCCTTCGTCGCCGGCGCGGACATCAACGCGAGCCAGTTCGACGCCGATGAGCCCTGGCAGGTGACGGATGCACCGACCTATCCGTTCGAACGCGAACGCCACTGGCTGCCGCAGGCGGATGCGGGGCTAAGCTACGCGATCGAATGGGAGCCTTTCACCCTGCCTGCAGCCCGGCGCGACTGGCCGGCGGTGCGTCCTGTGGCGGATCCGCCCGATCGCGCCCTGGACGCGGAGGCAACCGCATTTGCGCGTGCCGCACTGTCGGCAATCCCGCCGGCACAGGTTGCGCTGCGCCACAAGGCGCTCGCTGAACGCTTGGGTCGCTGGACGCCAATGGTGGCGGAAGCGCCCGCCGGGGACGGTCCGGTGGCGGCCCTGCTTCGCCGCACGGGCAACGCGCTTCCGTCCCTACTGGCCGGACAGGCCGATCCGCTGGAGATTCTGTTTCCGGACGGCGACCTCGATGCCGCCGCCGCTGTCTATCGCGCCGCCCCCTTCGCCGCCGCACAGCGCGCTCTGGCCGAGACGATGGGCGCCTTGGGCGGCGTCTTGGGGCACCCGCTCCGGGTCCTGGAGCTCGGCGCCGGGACCGGCGCGCTGACCGAGCAGCTGGTTCGCACGCTTCCGCCGGGAAGTTCCCTGCTCTGCACCGACGTGTCCGACGCGTTCCTCGCCGCGCTGCGCCGGAAGTTTGCGCATTCGCCGGGCGTCAGCACGGCCCGTTTCGACATCGACCATCCCGCAACTCTCGACGGGCCATTCGATGCGATCGTGGCGACAAATGTCCTTCACGCCGGCGCATCCATCGC
>JASHVB010000959.1 GCA_030039695.1 Acetobacteraceae bacterium | reverse complement strand
TATGTCAGAAGCCCACATCAGCTGGTTTTCTCTTGGCCGACCGGCCCAGCGGCACTGCGTCCACGAGTAGCAGTGGTTGCCCACTATGACCCTCGGGGAGCCCTATCGGTCCCGCTGCGCCGCTACTTGTCGGAGCTGGCCGCCAACAACCTTTCTGTGGTATTCGTCAGTAACGCAGGCTCGCTATCGCCAGACGCATTGCAATGGCTGCAATCGCTTTGCTCTGTCATAATGATAAGGCGGAATGTCGGTTACGACTTCGGAGCCTGGCGCGAAGCAATTGATCAGATCGGCCTGCCCACTCCCAGGACTGAGTTGCTAGTACTGACAAACGATAGCGTGTATGGACCAATACGCCCGCTATCTGAGACTTTCGAACGCATTCGTCCTGACGAGGCCCCTGTTTGGGGGCTCACCGAGAGCTGGCAGCACGATTATCATTTGCAATCTTACTTTCTCGCTTTTGGGCGCACCGCGCTGCAAAGCGATGCATGGAAACGGTTTTGGGCTCGGGTCAGGCCGGCGCCCTCTAAGCACTGGCTGATCCGTCAATACGAGGTTGGGCTGACACAGGCGATGCTCCAAGCTGGGTTGGCCTGTAGGGCTGCGTGGCCATACGAAATAGGTAAACCAGCAGCTGCCAGGAGTCATCAGCTGTTTAACCCAACTGCCAATTTCTGGCGAGAGCTGCTGTCGGCAGGATTCCCGTTCATAAAGCGTGAGCTACTGCACCGTAACCCAGCGCGAGTTGACATCACGGGGTGGCGAACCATTGCGTCTGCAAACGCGACGATCGACCTTTCGGAGATTATCAGCGAGGTGCGATCAACGGATGAACAAACTCAGCGGGCTAGGCGCAAGTTCAGGCTCAGTGGAGGATAGTTGGGCGAGATGCCGGACGAAATCGAGTCAAACTCCGCGCCGATCCAGCGTGCTCACGAAAATCCGACGGGAGAGATTGGTCAGCTTCGCATCCTGATCGACAAGATACAAGCAGACAACGCAAGACTTACTGCGCTACTTTCCTCGTATCGCCATAGTGCGCTGCTGCACGCAAACCGTGCTGCAGAGTCTCGCCACGTGGACGATACATACTTCAACCAGTTTGAGATAATACGTCGCTCTACATTTTGGCGAGTCACCTGGCCGATGCGGACTATCGTTCGACTAGTGAGGGGACAGGTCACGCGTGCAGATATCGCCTTGGCAGTGAAGGCGGCTGCAGTCGCATTCGCGCGAATGGGCGACACTCTGTTGTCTCATGGCAAAAACCTGGTGACGTGGAGTTCCCAACCGGAGCAGGCGCAGTCGTCGTCTACTTGCAAAGCTGCGGATCAGATTTATCGTCCGCCAATCTCTCGGCCCGCCACCGAGATCCTCGCGCCTGGCGTGCTGATCATCGCTGAACTCAGCGTTCCACAATGTGCCAAGTACCGCGTCTGGCAAAAACAGGCGCAACTGCAACGGCTTGGGGTTCGTTGCACCGTTACTGACTGGCGTAGCCGGTGGGAATCGGTGTCGGCGCTGCAGCTTCATTCACTGGCAATTTTCTACCGCGTGCCGGCAACACCCGAAGTCATTGAGCTCATTGAGGAGGCTCGCCGACTTGGCGTCGAGACGTTCTGGGAAGTCGATGATCTTATCTTTGACGAAAAGCTGTATCTTCAGAACCGCAATCTTTCCACTCTCGAGAAGCCTCTTCTGCAAAATGTTCTTGCAGGTGTAGGGCCATACCGCTCGGCTATGCTCGCATGCAGCGGGGCGATCGCCTCCACCGCCGTGCTAGGCGATGTGATGCTGAAGGCAGGCGTGCCACGGACAATCGTAGTGGAGAATGCACTCGACGATGAGACGCTAGACGCAGCAACGGCAATCCGCCGTACGCGGCCGTCAGGGCTCGGCAGACAGGTTGTAATTTTCTACGGCTCCGGCACAAAAACGCACGATATTGATTTTACTTGTGCGGCCTCTGCGTTGGTGAAGCTAATGCGAACCTACCCACAGGTACGCCTTAGGATTGTGGGCGAACTGCTGATCCCGGCGGAGCTAGAGGCGTTTGGTGTACGGGTCGAGAAACTCGCCAGCACTAATTATCGGCATTACCTTGAGCTTCTTGGCGAGACGGACATCAGCATAGCACCATTGGATGACTCGGCCTTTAACGATGCTAAGAGCAATATAAAATATCTGGAGGCCGCCGTTCTCGATCTGCCGTCGGTTTGCTCACCGCGTGCGAGTTTCCGCTCGATCATCTCGCATGGAGAAAACGGTTTTCTCGCCGAGGGGGAGTCTGAGTGGTTACAAGCCTTGGCAAGACTTGTAGACGATCCGCCTCTACGCCAGCGTGTGGGGGCAGCAGCGCACCGGCAGGCGCTGGATCGCTATCATGCGGACCGCATTGGACAGTCTCAAATTTCGCCTATGGTCGCAAACCTCGATCAACGTCACCGCGGGCGAATCCGAATTCTGGTAGTGAATGTTTTTTTCTGGCCTCGTAGTTTTGGGGGAGCGACAATCGTAGCTGAGCAGCTTGCCGGCTGCCTGCACGGGCAGCCGGATACAGAGGTGTTTGTCTTCACTTCGCATGGCGCTCCCGGGAGGCCTCCCTACAGTCTATTCCGATACGAACGGGGCTCTATGCCGATCATCGGCGTCCGCATCCCGGACGACAGTGAGCCGATACTCAACTTCGACAACCCGCGAGTCGGTGAGATCTTCGGCGATGTGCTCGCCGCGGTGCACCCCGACATCGTCCATTTTCACTCGGTTCAGGGGCTTAGTTCGGCGATTACGAATATGTGCCAGGAAAGTCGGACACCTTACGTCATCACAGTTCACGACGCTTGGTGGTTATGTGAGCGCCAATTTATGGTTCGCGCCGATGATCACTACTGCTTCCAAACCAAGGTCGATCTTCGTGTGTGCCAAGCATGCATCCCAGACGCCACCCATCTTGGACAGCGATTTGACATCGCACTGCATGCCCTGCGTGGTGCTGCACGGGTACTCGCCCCCAGCGAATTCCAACGACAGCTCTATATCGCCAACGGCGTGGTTTCTGAACGCGTATTGGTGAATCGCAATGGTATCCTACCGCCGATACGTCGGCCTGGTGTGCGTAAAACGGGCGAGACGTTACGTTTTGGCTATGCCGGAGGCAACGAGCGGATCAAGGGCGTCCACCTCATACGTCAGGCGTTTGAATCAATAGACGTAACGGGCTACGAGTTGGTGATTGTTGACAATACACTTAATCTGGGGTTTGCGTCGATGGATGCCGCGCGATGGCAGGTCGGTGGTCGGGTTACGGTAATACCGGCTTACACTCAGGACACTATCGATGATTTCTTCAGACGAATCGACGTTCTGCTCTTTCCCTCACAATGGAAAGAGAGCTTCGGCCTTACAGTCCGCGAGGCGTTGATCCGCGATTGTTGGGTGATCGTCAGTGATGCCGGAGGAGCGGTGGAAGACGTGGTGAATGGGGAGAATGGTACGGTGATCCCCTTTAAAGATGATCCCACCCCGCTACGGAACGCCATCCTTGCCCTTCTGCGCAACCCCGATCGTCTCGCCGAGTATCACAATCCCCATAAGAGTCGAATCGTAACCTTCGATCACCAGGCGGAAGAACTGGCCGGCATCTTGCATAGAGTGGTTGTCGAAGAGAAAGGGGTAGCCATGGTACCTCGAGAAGCAACGGCGCCAAAATGACTTGGTCGCGATTGATCCCGCCAGCGCCGGTTTGTTGGCGCGTGCCTGATGATCTCAGCGCGGAACCGATGACGATAGTGTGGGTCGGGTGGCGGCTTCATGCCGCAAGTTTCACCCACCTCCCAGCATTCGGCTAGGGGTGGTTACCGTGACAATGCCGCACGCGGAGCGACAACATCGGTGCACCGATAGCGGAATTTGCCGGAATAGTGGGATTCTAGTTGGGCCGTCATCGGGCAAACT
>JASHVB010000958.1 GCA_030039695.1 Acetobacteraceae bacterium | reverse complement strand
TCAAGCGCGGTGATGCGGAATGGGATGCTTCCGTCATCGCGCTTCTGCACACTCCAACCGGAATCACTGCGGAACACGATGGCGATGACATGTTGCGTCTGTGTCAGCATGGTCACGGGCGCAATCAGGCCAGAGATGACAGTCTCCAAGACGATGCTGGCGAATAATCGCAGTACGCCGCCGCAGCCTCGGCGCAGCGGGCCGCGCAGGGCGATCGCGAGGAAGCCAAGCACTTTCGGAAGCAGCAGCAACGCCATGGTGCCGATGAACATCCACATAGCGCGGACCGGATCGATGACCGGCCAGACCGGAAAAAGCGACGGCCCGGAGGGGAAATAGTCCGGCGGAATGAAGCGTGCCTCGATGGCAATCAGGATACCGCACAGCAAGAACATCAGCCACAACGGCGCGGTGATGTAAGAGCCGATGCCGGTCATCAGATGAAGGCGGCTGACCCAATGCAGACCCCGCGCGGGAAGCACCAATGTATGTTGCAGATTGCCCTGGCACCAGCGGCGATCGCGGATTGCGAGATCGGTGAGCGTTGGCGGACAGCCCTCGTAACTGCCGGCAAGTGCAGGCACCATGTGCACCGCCCAGCCGGCACGGCGCAGCAACGCCGCCTCGACGAAATCGTGGCTGAGGATGGCGCCCCCGAACGGCTTGCGGCCGGGCAGTTCCGGCAAACCCGCCGCCGCGGCGAAGGCGCGCGTGCGGATGATCGCGTTGTGACCCCAATAATTTCCCTCGGCGCCGTGCCAGAAGGCGATGCCCTGCGCGATCACCGGGCCATAGACGCGGCCTGCGAATTGCTGGGTGCGGGCAAACAGCGTGTTCCCCCCGGTGATGATTGGCAGCGTCTGGATCAGGCCGACATCGGGATGACGCTCCATCGCATCGACGAGACGCACCAGTGCCTCGCCGGTCATCACGCTGTCGGCATCCAGAATCAGGAACTGCTCGTACGCCGCGCCGAACCGTGTGATCCAATCGGCGATGTTGCCGGACTTGCGCGCGGTGTTACGCAGTCGGCGGCGATAGAAGATGCGATTGTAGCCGCCGGTGCGCGCACGCAGCTCGAGGAACGCGGATTCCTCATCAATCCAGGTGTCGGGATCGGTGGTGTCGCTCAGAATGAACGCATCGAAGGCTTCAGCAGCGACTCCGGTTTTTTGCAGCGACTCCCAGGTCGCCCGCAGTCCTGCCATTATGTGGCGCGGCGATTCATTGTAGACTGGCATCAGCAGCGCCGTGCGGGTCGACGGAACGGCCGAATCATGCCGCAGCAGACGACCGCCGCCGCCTGCGAGTATGGAGAAGAACCCAGCCAGCGCGCTGGTGAAGGAAAGCGCGATCCAGCCAAACAGCGCGGCGAACAATAGTACCATGATGATCGCAAGCGGTGTTGGACCATTCACCGCGAGCACAAGGTATATCTCGTAGCTGGCTTGGATCGTGAGAGCCGTGGCGCTGCCGATCACCGCAAAGCGGCGTAGCCCGATGGTACGCGGGGATGACGGAACCCGTTGCGGCCGCGTGAATGTGCCGTCCAGCGATTGCACTGGCATCGGCAGCGGCGCGGGGCCAGGTAACGACCCGACCACGCCCGGCAACGTGTTCAGGTCGCTGTCCACCGAGCGATCCAAGTTTCGGTCAGCGGCTTGTCACCGTCCATCATGCGCGCGTGCAGCTCCACCACTTTCTGTTTGTTGGTGGCGAACTCGATGCTCACGCGCCACCCATGCATGTCGGGATTACGCTCGGCGACGGCACTGATGATCTTGCCCTTGTCGGTGCCGACATCGAGGCCGGGCGCCTGCTGCTCGTGCCACGCATCCAGCGGAATTCCGGCGAAGTCTACGACGTACTGCCGGTCGGTGCCGTTCGATGCCAGGCCGGCACGGGTCTGCACGACGTGCGCGACAGGGCCGGGATTCGGTTCGCTCCAGCCCCAGTGCAGCCGATAGGACAGTTTGAACTCGGACTTGGCCTTTAGCGGATCATGCGGGCGCCAGAACGCGACGATATTGTCGTTTACCTCCTTGTTGGATGGGATTTCCACCAGCTCGACGATGCCATGACCCCAGTTGCCTAACGGCTCGACCCACAGTGACGGGCGTTTTTCATAACGTGCTTCCAGGTCCTGGTAGTAGACGAACTGGCGAGGGCTCTGCATCAGGCCGAAGCCGCGCGGGCCGACATCCGAGAATGCACTGATCTGCAGTTCGTGCGGGTTGAGCAACGGGCGCCAGATGCGCTGGTCCTGCCCCGTGCGCAGCGCGAGGCCGCCGGAATCATGCACGGCTGCACGCCAGTCGTCGCTCCGGGCACGCGAATTCGGGCCGAAGAAGAACATGCTGGTCAGCGGGGCAAGACCGATCGTTGTAATATCGACACGCGGATAGATGCGCGCCTCGGTGTCGATCAGGGTCTGCTGGCCAGGCGTGATGACGAAACGGAACGCGCCGGTGGCACTCTTGCTGTCCAGTAGCGCATGAACGGTGATGACGTTTGCGCCTTTCGGCGGCTGTTCCAGCCAGAAGCTGCGGAACAGCGGGAATTCCTCGCCGGTCGGTTCGGCGGTGTTGATCGCCAGGCCGCGTGCCGACAGGCCGTATCCTTGCCCACGCGCGACGGCGCGGAAATAGCTGGCGCCGAGGAAGGCGCAGAACTCATCGAGGTAGTTAAGCCGGTTGATCGGATAATGCAGTCGGAATCCGGCGAAACCGATGTCGCCCGTTGGCGGTTGGATCTTGTCGAATTCGAACCAGTTCGCGTTGTACTGAACGGGAAGAGCCTGACTGTTGGCCACCTGGTAGATGTCCACCCGATCCTTGTAGAGATATCCGCGGTGGAGGAACTGCACTGTGAAGTTCAGCCCTTGCCCGTTCCATAACGCATTCTCCGGATTGAACCGGATGTCGAGATAGTGGGTGTAATCCAGATTTTGCAAATCCGCGGGAAGCGATTGATCCGGCGGCCTGAACGGTTGCGAAGCGAGCTGCTTGGCAAGTGCCGGAACGGTCTCGGCGGTGAACGGCGCCGGCGCGTCGCCGTCCGCTGCGGCACCGTTCAGCGCCAGCACCAACGGCATGGACGCGCCAGTTCGCAGTAACTCGCGACGCAGCAACGGCACCTCCTGTTCATGATGGAGACTAAGCCACGATAGGAACGAGCCAAGGTTGTGCTGATGCAGTGGTGATCACGTGGATGTGCAGGCTAGTTCGCGTACGACTATAACGCGCGTCGTCGGGATGGAGGAAGGGGGTGATGCAACCGTGAGTGCGGCGGAGGTACGCACCTCCTGGCGTTGATCCACTTTGCTGCCCACCACCAAGCGGAGGCGGAATCTTGTTTGGGCTGTGCTAGACATGCGGCGGACCCGCCCGAAGCGCCGCGGCGGGCATGCAGTGTAGAGAGAACGATTTGATCGCCACCCTAACGGGCTGGATCGTGGCAACGATCTCGGCCGGAGGCTACGCCGGCCTCGCCATTCTGATGGCCATTGAGAGCGCCTGCATCCCGTTGCCGTCGGAGATCATCATGCCGTTCGCCGGCTATCTGGTCTCCACCGGAACCTTTGAGCTCTGGCTCGTGGCATTCGCCGGAGCGGTGGGCTGCAGCCTCGGCTCCAGCGTCGCCTACTATGTCGGGATCCGCGGCGGCCGGCCGTTCGTCGAGCGCTGGGGTGGCTACGCGTTGCTCGACCTGCGCGACCTCGACAGGGCTGAACGCTTCTTCGACCAATTCGGCACGCTTGCCGTCTTGCTCGGCCGCATGCTGCCGGTGGTCCGCACGTTCATTGCCTTGCCCGCCGGCATGGCGCGTATGCGCCAGCTGCCATTCCAACTCTACACTTTCGTCGGCTCCTACGTGTGGTGCCTGGCGCTGGCCTACGTCGGGCAGCAGCTCGGCAAGCGGTGGAATACTGATCCGCGGTTGGCCGAGGCGTTGCATCGGCTGGACGCGTTCATCGTGGTGCTCGGCCTCGCCGCCGTCGCCTGGTTCGTCTGGCATCGGCTGCACCGGCGCTGACCGTCTGGTCACTACCGGACGCTCGCCCTATGGTCCCGGCCGCTTGCCAACCGAGGATCCTGAATGCGCCGCATCGTCGCCATCGCCGCCATGCTCGTGTTCGTCGTTGCGTGCCCCGTCGCGGCGCAGGCGCCGGAGGCACCCGTGCATGCCTGGCTGTTCGGGGGCTGGATCGGTGGAGTGTTTCCCCCGCCGGTGACGCTGAGCACAGAGGAGTGCCTGTCTGAACCGACCGTGATCTTCACACGCGATGTGGTGATGCACCTGACGATGACTTCGCCGATCTACGTGCAGCGGCCGATCCAGACCGTGCGCGCCACCAAAGATGGGTTCGTATTCCAGTTCAACGGCCAACCGCCATCGGCACAGGGCGGGATGCTGGTTCAGGCGTCGACCCCACCGGAATTGGGCTTTGGCTGTGCTAGCCCCGATAGGCTGACGGTGCAGCGGCGCGGCGACAATCAGATCGTGTTCCCCGGCTGCTCCGCCTATCCCTATCCGCTGATCCGCTGCGCGCCGCGGTGATTCATCAAGAGGAGACTTTCACAACATGACCCGCACCGTCGCCCGCCTGCTGGCGGAGAGTTTGGAAGCGCATGACGTGGACCAGATCTTCTGCGTCCCGGGCGAGAGCTATGTCGGCTTCACCAGTGCCGTGCTGCAACGGAACACGATCCGCATGGTGGTGTGCCGCCACGAAGGCGGCGCCGGCTTTATGGCCGTGGCCGATGGCCGCCTGCGCAAACGTGCGGGCTGCTGCATCGTCTCGCGCGGGCCTGGCCTGTCGAACGCGATGGTCTCGTTGCATTCGGCCTATCACGACGCCACGCCGATGGTGATGCTCGTCGGCCAGGTGGAACGCAAGGATTTCGGCCGGCTGGCGTTACAGGAGCAAAACTACTCGCGTCTGCTGGCGGACGTCACCAAGCTGGTGATCGAGGTGAACGAGCCGGAGCAAGCCTCGGAGGCTGTCGCCCGCGCGTTCCATGTAGCGGAAAGTGGCACGCAAGGTCCGGTCGCGGTGATCCTGCCTGAGGACATCTTCGACGAGACCACCGATGCGGAACTCGACCAGCCGCGGCCGCGCGCCCTGTCCGGCCCGCGTGCCGCCGATCTCGACAAGCTGGCGGACATGCTGGCACGGGCGGAGCGGCC
>JASHVB010000957.1 GCA_030039695.1 Acetobacteraceae bacterium | reverse complement strand
ATCGTCGAACGAGAAGCCGAGTGACACGATCTCGTCGGCGTTCTTGCTCGCGTCGTTGGCAGCGTAGCTGCCATTGCGGCCGATCGCGCCGAACGCCAGCGGATGCCGATCGCTGATCGCTCCTTTGCCGTTCGGGCTGGTGACCACCGGGATCGCCATGCTCTCCGCGAAGCCAGCGAGTTCCGGCGCGGCTTCCGACAACAGCACGCCCTGCCCCGCGATGATCACCGGGCGCTCAGCGTTCAGCATCAGGTCGAGCGCCGCAGACAGCGCGGCGGGATCTCCCGGCGTCTTGTCGGCGGCGCGGCGGCTGGCCGCGGGCGGGGTCACCGCGGCTTCCTCAACAAACACGTTCAGCGGCACGTCGAGGTTCACCGGCCCGGGCCGGCCGGCCAGCATCAGATCCCACGCCTGACGCACCGCCAGAGGCACCATGTCGGTGCGCGTCGGCTGGAAGCTGCGCTTCACGTAGGGGCGGATGACCGAGGGAAAATCGCCCTGATAATACCGCCCGGTCTCCTGGAACGGCTGGCGGTTGAACTGACTGGTCGGTACGTTGCCGGTGATCGCGAAGAAGGCGCTGCTGTCCATCATCGCTGCCGCCAGCGCCACGACGAGATTAGCCGAGCCGGGGCCGCATGAGGTGAAAGTCGCGACCGGCTGGTGCTTCACCTTGAAATACGCATCCGCCATGTGGCCGGCGGCTTGCTCGTGATGGGTCGAGATGGTGCGGATGCGATTCTGCGCCTTGAAAGCGGCATCGAGGAAGCCGACGTTGCCGTGCCCGCATAAGCCGAACAGGTAGGGGACGTTCTGGCGGATGAGGAAGTCGACTATGATGTCGGCTCCGTTCATCTGGACTGTATCGGGCATCGGGGCCTCTCGCGCGGCGGTTGCGTGGGACGTCATAGCCAAGGACGCGCCAGCTGACACCGGCTGGCGGGGAAAATTTCTTGGAGCGCTGGACTGGCCGCAATTTCGCAACGCCGAGAACTGGCGCGCCGAGGCGCGCGGCTTCCGCCCCACACCGCGAACTGGTTCACGGTGCGCACGCGGCGGACGCTCGATCTGGCGCGCATTCGCCACAGGCGCCATGCGGTGCCGCAAACGGTGAATAGCTTGCCGCTACAGCCCTGCCAGACGCGCGCACGGTCACGCTGGACGAGCCGCCCCAGCCGCGCTTTAGGCGCTCTGCCACAGCCCGCTGAACTGCGTCGCCACGATTTGCTCGTACGCCACCTCACCGCGCAGCACACCGACATCTTGCGCGAACGCGTTGACCCCCGCGATCGAAGCCTCGCTGATCGCCGGGTCGTAAAATGGCACGTCACGCCGAACGATATCCGCGATCAGCCCCGCCTCGCGCGGCGGAAAGCGCTTGCGGCCGACCTCCGTCGCCAGCGCTGCGTCCTGCTTTAGCGCGCGCTGCGTCGCGACCAACCCGCGCAGCGCGGCCGCGGCGACATCCGGCGAGCGTTCCACCAACGTCTCCGTCGTCGCCAGCACGGGCATCGTATAATCGAAGCAGCGAGGTGGACCGTCGCCGCGCCGCACGTCGAGCACGATCGATCCCACGCCGCTGGTCACCGCGATTTCGGTCGCCATGCCGTTGGCCCAAAAGCCGTCGATCCTCCCGGCGGCGAGCGCCTCAGCGGCGGTCAGGCCGAAATTGATCGTAGAGCCGACAGCGCCGGGCACCGGCGCGATGTCGATGTCGTTGCGCGCCGGATCGAGGCCAGCTGCGCAAAGCAGCCGGCGCAGCCCCATATCGACCCACGGCGCGGCGCCGATACGCCGTCCCTTTAGCGCGGCCAAGTCGCCGCGGGCGATGCCGAGATCGACGCGCATCACCAGGAACCAGTACATTCCCTGCGCGAGCGCACCGAGCAGCCGCACGCCACGCCACGCTGGAAATGCGGCGAGCGCGCCATGCGCGGCGCCGCCCACGAACTCGACCTCGCCGTCGCGCAGGGCGGCGTACGCGCGGTCGACGGGGAAGATCAGCTCGGCGGCGACCGAGAGCCCTTCGCGATGGAACAAGCCAAGCTCAGCAGCGGCTAGCGCGGGGAAATAAGAGTTTGAGATCAGGTCAGGGATGGCGAGCCGCATCCGGTGCCTCCGTCACACGTGGCATATAAGGCACCATGACGCCGGACGAGCCGTGCCGGAACCCCGGTCGATGCCGCCCGTTTGCCATTCATGGCGGTGATTGAACGGAGCTACCGATGGTGAGACAGGCGCGTCGCCCGAAATGGTCAGCGCAGGTCACCGCACACAGCGATGCGCTTGATGTCCGGGATCGGGTCTTCACCTCCGGCAATCCCGACAAGATCGCGCGGTCGTTGAAGCAATCGGCCGAGGCGAATCATTGGCGCACGAGCGGCCCGTTCCGGTCGGTGATGTCGATGCTGACGTTGTACATCAACCAGGCGGGGCAGAACCTGTCGCAATCCCAACGCAAGACCTTGGAGGAGACGAAGGACAGGATTCCGGTGGTGTTCGGGCGGCGTAAGCGCAGTTCCGCGAGGGGTAATGGAGCACGGCTGCCGTGTGCCGGGCGCCAAGCTCGGTCATTGCATGGAGCGACGTGAAGAAGCAATCGCGTTCATGACCACGGCCCGATGACTACATTTGCTTCGTGACCTCGGGTTCCGCAATGACGGAAGCGGGCGCGTGCTCAACGCTGCCGCATCGCCTCGGCAAGCTGATCGGCCCGCACTGGCGTCGCATTCACCTCCACACCAGCCTCTGCGAGCGCATCACACACCGCGTTGGCGATCGCAGCCGGAGGCGCGACCGCACCGCCTTCGCCCACGCCCTTCACACCCAGTGGGTTCAGCGGCGACGGCGAATGCTGATGCACAATCCGTATTTCCGGCATGTCTGCGGCCACCGGTAGCGCGTAATCCATCAGCGAGCCGCTGAGCAACTGCCCGTTTGCGTCGTAAGTGATCGATTCCGACAGAGCACCGCCAATGCCCTGCATTGCGCCGCCGACGATCTGGCCTTCCACCAGCATCGGATTGACCACCACGCCGCAATCATGCGCGACGCCATAATCTTGCAGGCGCACGCGCCCGGTCTCGACGTCCACTTCGACGATCGCGGCATGTACCGCATAGCTCCAGGTGACCGTCGGTGGCTGCCAGTAGAACGTTTCCTCCAGTCCGGCATCCATGCCGGAGGGTCGCTCGTTGTCCCATCCCGGCCGCGCTGCCTGCGCAATGCGCGCCAAGCTCAACGTCGCGCCGGGCACGCCGACGATTCCGACTCCGCCATTGCGCAGTTCAAGGTCCGCCTCGGCGCATTCCAGCAGATTTGCGGCAATCGAGAACACCTTGAGGCGTAGCCGTTCGCTCGCGTGATGCATCGCGGCCGATAGAGTGACCGTGCTGCGGCTTGCCATGGTGCCGAAACCGATAGCGATCGCTGACGTGTCGGCCAGTGCCACCACTACGTCCTCCAGCGCCACCTTCCACAGATCCGCAGCGATCTGGGCGAAGATCGTCTCCATGCCCTGGCCCTGCGGACAGACGCCCGACGCCAGGTAGATCTTTCCCGAGGGATCGATGCGCACGACCGCACTTTCGAACGGCCCGACACCGGTGCCCTCGGTGTAGCAGCCGATGCCAAGCCCCAGATAACGGCCTTGCGCACGTGCTTCGCGTTGTCGTTGCCGGAATGCCGCCAGTCCGCCGACAGCATGCAGCGCCTTCTCCAGCGCACCGGGAAAATCGCCGCTGTCGTATACCACTGGTTCGCCGTCGCGGTACGGAATGCCGACGCGATACGGCATCTCGTCAGCGCGGATCATGTTGCGTCGGCGCACCTCCACGGCCTCCAGGCCGAGCTCACGCGCGACAAGATCCATGACGCGTTCCATGACGAATGCCGCCTCCGGACGCCCGGCGCCACGGTATGGCGCGTTCGGCACCTTGTTGGTCACGGCAATCCGTCCCGACGCAGCAAAATTCTCGATCTTGTACGGGCCGCACATATGTACCGCAGTGTTGTAGGCGACGCCGGACCCAATCGGATTCCACGCGCCGCAATCCACGATGTAGTCGTCGCGCAGGACCAGGATTCGGCCGTCGTCGTCAAAACCGACTTCGACGTCGTGCCATTGGTCGCGCGAATGCGTGGCGCTCATCAGATGCTCACGGCGGTCCTCGAGCCAGCGCACCGGACGGCCGAGCCGGCGTGCCAGGAACGCGATCAGCACGTCCTCAGGATAGACATGGCCCTTGCCGCCGAACCCGCCGCCGACATCAGGTGCAATGCAGCGCACCTGCGCTTCCGGCAGACGCAGCATGGTCGCGACCTCGCGCCGCACCCAGTGCACCACCTGCGTCGACGACCAGATCGTCAGCATGCCCGTGCGCGTGTCGAAAGTGGCAGCCACGCCGCGACATTCCATTGGCATCGCCGTGTAGCGGTGGTGATGAAAGCGGCGTTGCAGCCGATGCGGCGCACGCGCTAACGCAGCGTCAGCGTCGCCGCGGCCGATCGAGAAACTGCCGACCTGATTGGTGTCGAAGCGTTCGTGCACGATCGGACTGCCCTCGCACAGTGCGCCCTCGGGATCGACGACCACCGGCAATTCCTCGAGGTCCCATCGCACGAGTTCCGCTGCGTCGTCTGCTTGGTGGCGGGTGGTTGCGACGATCACCGCCATCGCCTCACCGACATGCCGCACCTTGTCATGCGCCAACAGCGGCTGTTGCGGATTGAGGAACTTGTGCTGAACGAGCGTCGTCCATTTGCGCGGCATCGAGAGCTGGCCCTCGGGCACCGGCGGCAGCAACTGCAGTACCTCGGCGCCATTCAACGCCAGCACCACACCGGGTGCAGACGCGGCGGTCGTCAGGTCAACCGAGCGGATGCGCGCATGTGCCATCGGGCTGCGCACAAGGACGGCATGCAGCATGCCGGGCAGAGCGAGGTCGGCGAGGAACATGCCCTGGCCGGTCAGCAGGCGGTGGTCCTCGCGCCGAGGCATCGAGCGCCCGACATAGGGAGGTGCTATATCGTTCATGTAATGGCCACCCTTTCTGTCATCGCGAGACGTAGCGTCGAAGCGATCCGCGCCGCAGATTGCTTCGACGCTGCGCGCCTCGCAATCACACAAGCGGCATCCGATCGCCGACGGGACACACATATCCACGCCTCTGGCGCTCCATCCCGCCTGCATTCTCGCGACGACAGTAAAGCTCCTGCTGCCGGCGCCGAGCGTGTCGCTGACCTTGCCAACTCGATTCCTACGGCACGCGCTTCGGCCTCGTTGCCATGGCCGCAACCTCGCCTGTCAGCGTCGTGCAGCTCGGCCCCACCGCACTGGGCCTTACCGCGTTGTTCTGTGCACTTGCCACGTGCTTCGTGTGGCTGCGCTGGCTCGGCGTGTTCGATTTGGTCTGGCTCGGAGATCCGGTGATGGCGCGCAGCGCCGGTGAACCTGAGGCGCGCCCCGCTGCCGCAATTCTCGCCGCGGGAGATTGTGCTTGGCGGCTTCCTGGACTCTCCCGCCAATCCAAAGACGCCATTGGCCTACGGCGCCTGTTTC
>JASHVB010000956.1 GCA_030039695.1 Acetobacteraceae bacterium | reverse complement strand
GCCGGACGCGGCACGTGATGCAGCCCGAAATTCGATACCACCGCGTCGAAACTTGCATCCGGCAACGGAACCGCCTCCGCGTCGCCCTGCACAAACTCGACCGAGGGATGCCCCGCCCGCGCCTCGGTCAGCATCGCGGCGGAGAAATCGACCCCGCACACAACGGCGCCGCGCGCGGCGGCCGTTCCCGCCACCACGCCAGGCCCGCACGCCAGGTCGAGCATCCGCGTTCCTGCACTGACGCCAGCCGCATCTAGCAGCACGTCGCTGAACTTCCGTGTCGCCGCGCCGAATGACGCGGCGTAGACAGCGGCTGCGCGCTCCCAGCGCGCATGCTCGAAGGCGCGAATTGCCTCACTGTCCATGCGCACGACCTCCACATCGATCACCGCCGTTTTTCACCACGGAGCGCGGCAAAGTCAGTGAGAAAATAAATTCAACCACGAATGCACACGGGTACACCCGCCATCCAAAGTCTCCGCACTCGCCAGATGACCACCCTGCCAGTTGCATCCGCCGGCAGCGGCGCTACACAGGCCGCACGCCCATAACGGAGAGGGAAGCTCATGGACACCAATGTCGCCCAATCCACCGCCGAGGTCGATACCGCCTGGCAGGCTCGGGTCGATCTCGCGGCCGTCTATCGCCTCTGCGCGCATTACGGCTGGGGTGACGTGATCTTCAACCACGCCGCTATGCGCTCACCCACGCATCCGCGCCGCTTCCTGATCAAGCGCCACGAGTTGCTCTACACTGAGGTCACCGCATCGAACCTGGTGGAAGTCAGCATGGATGACGACCTGGACGAGCGTTCGGGCGTCAACCGACCTGGATTTACGCTGCATTCCGGCGTGCTGCGGGCACGGCTCGACGTGATGTGTAGCGTACACGTGCACCCGGACGAAGGCGTGGCAATCTCGGGCCTGCGGCACGGGCTGCGCATGCTGTGCCAGGACGCGATGCGCTTCTACGGACGCGTTGGCTACCACGATTACGAAGGCATCACCGACAGCTTCGACGAACGCGAGCGGATCACCAAGGCGCTCGGCGACAACCGTGCGCTGATCATGCGGAATCACGGCATCACCACGGTCGGCACCTCAGCGCGCGAGGCGTTCGACCTGATGAAGAACTTCGTCCGCGCGGCGAAGATCCAGCTCATGATGGAGGCGACCGGCGCCGAACTCGTTGAGGTCCCCGCCAGCGTGGCCGAGCATGTCGCGTCGCAGTACCAGGGTCACGATCGAGGGCGGGCATCGGCTGAGTGGCCCGCGTATCTTCGAATGCTTGATCAGATCGATCCGAGCTACCGCACCTGATCTTCGTGTCGAGGCCAGCGCATGAGCCCGCGGTGGATATTGCGCACCGCGCGGCTCACGCTGACGCCGGTGAACGGCGCCGACCTGCCGGACCTTATCGCGATCAAAGCTGATCCGCGCGTGTTTGCGGTCATGCTCGGCGGCGTCCGCAGCATCGCCGAGACGCAGGAGGAACTGGCGCACGATGTGCGCACTTGGGGCGCCTACGGCTTCGGCATCTGGTCGTTGCGCGAGGGCGAACGTTTCGTCGGCATCACTGGGCTGGAAACGCGGCCCGACGGGCGCGGTGTGGCGTTGCGTTTCGCCCTGTGGCCCGAGGCGCAGGGCCGCGGCCTGGCGCGCGAAGCCGGCGAAGCCGCACTTCGGTTCGGGCATGATGACGCTGGCCTGGCACGGATTGTCGCCGTGGCGCGCGCGAGCAATTTTGCGTCTCGCACGGTGCTCGGCGGGATCGGAATGACGGAGTGCGGCAGCTTCGTGCAGGCGGGGTGGGACATGGTCATGTACGAAAGCGCGAAGGGCGAACTCATTTCCCGCCTTCGGCAGGATTGAGCCGCGAAGCGGGTCGATGCGTCGCCGCGCAGTGCGTGAGGGATCAACCGCACGCCAGGTCGATAGAACACAGGGTTGGCAACTGCAGCGTCCGCCACCAGCGGGGTGGGAACCGCGCCTCAACTCTTCTCTTCCCACAAGTGAGCGAGGCGCGCTGGCTATCACCCGTTCTGCGCGTTCTGTGCCACCTGATGGAGCATCGCGCTGATCAGCGCGTCGATGTTGTCGTTATTGTGTGTCAGGTACGACCCATAGTCACTTCGCTGCGTCAGCCTCAGTGACGTGCCTTCCGCAATCACATCGACAATTCTCGGGTTGCTGGTTGGATCGCCGATCACCCATCCCACGTTAGTCGGCGGCTGGTTCGGGCGCAGCAGGGTCGTATCGACCTGCACGCCACCCTCGCCCGGGATGGCGCGGTTCACGGTGAAGCGCACGCCTTTGTATTCGCCGAGCTTCGCGGTGATATTAGTCGCCAGTACCTGATGGAACGCATTCATGTAGCGCGTCCTCTGGTCCGGCGTGGCCGCCCGCCAGAATCGGCCGAGACAGAACCTCGCGACGCCTTGCACGTCTACCGTGCGGTCGAGGATCTGCGTCAGTGCCGCGCGCTTCTGGGCATTGTCGCCGGGGCCGTTGATCACGCCGATCAGCGCGTTGCCTGTGCTCTTCACGAACGCGATCGCCGCATCGGTTGCAGCGTCGGCGCGCGCGCGCCCGAACGCCGCGGTGGCGGCAATGCCGGTGGTCAACAACAGCAGGGAACGGCGATGTAGCATGCTTGGTCTCGTCATCTTCCAGTCAGTGGGTGGCAGGCGGCTGCGGGAACCAGATCGGGATAGTCGCCCGGTTGTCACTCTTCATCTCGTCGATCTGTGACCGCCGGTGCTGACGGTAGAGGCTGCGGAACGTGGCGTATGGATCCAGTGCCGTCTTCTTGATCGACGATATCGTGCCAATCAGGCGCGAACGCGTGTCGAGCGCCGTCACCCCCCATTTGGCGTAGCCCAGGTCGTTGACCACGGCGCCCTGCCCTATCCAGAACCATGGGTCGGCGACGACATCGACGCCGAAGCCAAAAACATCACGCGGGTCGCCGGGCCCCAGCACTGGCAGATACAGATATGGCCCGGCCTGCACGCCCCAGCTCGCCAGCGTCATGCCGAAATCCGCATCATGGTTGGGATAGCCCCATCCCTTTGCAACGTCAAAAATGCCCAGCACGCCGACGGTGGTGTTGATCAGGAAGCGCATCGTCGTGTCACCGGCGCGGCGCGGCTTGCCCTGCAGCATGTCGTTGCCGAGCTGAACGGGCGTACCGAGGTTCGACAGCACGTTGTGGATACCGGTGCGCACGGGGTCGGGCAGTACGTCGCGATAGGCGACGGCAGCCGGACGCAGCACCGCGTTGTCGAGTGCGTCGTTCACCTTGTAGAAGAAACGGTTGGTCGGCTCGAGCGGATCGTTGGTTTGCTTGAACTCGGCAAGCGCGTCCGGATCGCTTGCCGGAGGCGGGGTCGCGCAGCCAGCCAGGCAGGAGGCCACCAGCGAGGCGAGCAGCGGCAGCGTGATCCAGCGACGAACAGGAGCGCGCATCAGGTTCCTCGGAACGAGGTGGACAGGACGAGATCGCTCCCCCAAGCAAAGCGGGCGGCACACGCGGTGCCAACCCCGTAGGCCATCCAGAGCGGATCGGCGGTCTCGCCTAGCGCTTCTAGCATGACCTCCGCCGCCAGCAATGGAACGATGGCACAGCCGGCGGCGAAGCGGAATGGCGCACATTTTCTTGCGTTGCCGGCGAAAAGCGGTGATGCAGGCAACATGAATGCCTCACCTCCCACCCTCGAACGCTGGCTCACCGGCCCACGCATCTCTGCGCTGCCGGTGCGCGGCGCTGGGCATAAACCCCCCGCGCTGTCGTTCGAATTCATGCCGCCGAAGACCGAGGCGATGGAGCTCCAGCTCTGGGCCTGCATCCGCCGGCTGGAGCCGCTGCGACCGCGGTTCGTGTCGGTGACGTACGGCGCCGGCGGCAGCACACAGGCTCGTACTCACGCGACTGTGACCCGCATCGTGCGCGATACTGGACTGGTGCCCGCGGCGCACCTGACCTGTGTGGGCGCCAGCCGCGCCGACGTGGACGCGATCGCGCAAAGCTATTGGGAGGCGGGCGTGCGCCATATCGTCGCGCTGCGCGGCGATGCACCCGCGGGTGAGACCTATGCGCCGCACCCGGCGGGATATCCGTTCGCGACGGACCTGGTGGCGGGACTGAGGCGTGTGGCGCCGTTCGAGATCTCGGTCGCGGCCTATCCCGAAATGCATCCGCAGGCGGCGTCGCGCATGGCCGACCTGGACAATCTGAAGCGCAAGCTGGACGCCGGGGCAAGCCGCGCGATCACCAATTTCTTTTTCGATACGTCCGTGTATTTGCGATTCCTGGATTTGTGCCTGGCGGCTGGGATCACTGCACCAATCGTGCCGGGGATCATGCCGGTGACTAATCTGGCAGGATTGCGACGGATGGCTTCGATGTCTGGGATCAGCATTCCCGACTGGCTGGCGCACATGTTTGACGGCCTTGATGACGACCTGGAGACGCGGCGCATGGTCGCGGCTGTGGTGGCGGCGGAGCAGGTGCGGCTGCTGCAGGCGAACGGGGTGGACGAATTCCACTTTTATACGCTGAACCGACCGGATCTGACGTATGCGATCGCCCATATCTTAGGGGTGCGGGCGGAGATGGGCTGACCGGCAGAACACAGTCGGGCCATTTTACCGCGGGGTCGATCGTGCTGAGGTTGTTCACATCGGGACCTCGAACCGATGTCGCTCGCGCTCTTGGGGCCCGGGCTCACGGGTCAGTGCGCTGCCAGACCTCGCCGCAACCGCGGATGAGCCACTTGCGTCAGACGGTCTCAGCTACGAGCGGCTGGGAAGTAGCCGACCCTGGCTGCGCTAGCCAAGGACCGAGCGCGACGCCGCCCAAACGGAGGTAAATGGGCGAATTAATAAAGACCCCTAAGCCATTGTCGTCGCTGACATAGCGCGCCAGCTTGGTGAGACCGGGCCGTGCCTCGCGGCTCTGGCCGCTCTCCCGCCCTGCCGCTATGCTCACCGCCTACCGCACGATTCCCCCGCCGTATGACCGACTACCTCGCCCGCCTTAACCCGGAGCAACGCGACGCCGTCCAGACACTGGACGGTCCGCTGCTGGTGCTCGCCGGCGCCGGCACCGGCAAAACGCGGGTGTTGACCACCCGATTCGCGCATATCCTTCTGACTGGTCGCGCCTCTCCCGGCCAGGTGCTGGCGGTCACGTTTACCAACAAGGCGGCACGCGAAATGCGCGAGCGCGTGAGTGCAATCCTGGGCCGGGCGGTGGAGGGACTGTGGCTGGGCACGTTCCACGCGCTCTGCGCGCGGATGCTCCGCCGTCACGCCGGGCTGGTGGGCTTGTCGGGAAACTTTACGATACTCGACACCGATGATCAGCTCCGTCTGCTGAAACAAATCATGGAAGCGGAGAGGCTTGACACCAAGCGCTGGGCGCCGCCGGCGCTGATGGGCGTGATCCAGCGCTGGAAGGACCGCGGCCTGACGCCGGGCCGCATTACGGCCGCCGAGGACACCGACTTCGCTGCCGGTCGCGCTCGCGCGCTGTATGGCGCGTACCAGGAGCGGCTACGTGCGCTGAACGCCGCCGATTTCGGTGACCTGCTGCTGCACATGACCGAGATCCTACGCTCTCACAACGACGTGCTGGCGCAGTACCACCGCATGTTTCGCTACGTCTTGGTGGACGAATACCAGGACAGCAACCTGGTGCAGTACCTCTGGCTGCGACTTCTCGCACAGGGCCATCGTAACATCTGCTGTGTGGGAGACGACGATCAGTCGATCTACTCATGGCGCGGCGCCGAGGTGGAAAACATCCTGCGCTTCGAGAAGGACTTCGAAGGCGCGAAAATCATCCGGCTCGAGGCGAACTACCGATCCACCGCACCGATCCTCGCTGCCGCGTCCGGCCTGATTGCGCACAACGAGGGCCGGCTGGGCAAAACGTTGCGCCCGGGCCGCAACGACGCGCATGTCGGCGAGGCCGTGACCGTCGTCGGCCTCTGGGACTCCGACGAAGAAGCGCGCATGGTCGGCGAGCGCATCGAGGCATTGCGCCGCGACGGTCACCCGCTGGGCGAGATGGCCATCCTGGTTCGCGCCGGCTTCCAGACACGTGCCTTTGAGGAGCGGCTGATCCTGATCGGCGTGCCCTATCGCGTGATCGGTGGCCTGCGGTTCTACGAGCGCCAGGAGATTCGCGACGCCGTCGCCTACATGCGCGCAACGGTCCAGCCAGCCGACGACCTAGCGTTCGAGCGCATCGTCAATGTGCCCCGCCGCGGCGTTGGCGAGGCGGCGCTGCGCGCAGTGCACGAGACCGCGCGGGCGGACGGCCTGCCCCTCGCCGCCGCGGCGCAGCGGCTGATCGACACCGGCGGGCTTCGCGGCAAGGTGAAGGACAACCTGGGCGAGCTACTGCGCGGCTTCGTCCGCTGGCGCGAGATGGCGGACCGCGACGGCCACGTGGTCGCTGCCGCCGCCATGCTGGACGAAAGCGGCTACACGGAGATGTGGAAGCAGGACAAGTCGCCTGAAGCGCCGGGACGGCTCGACAACCTGAAGGAGCTGGTGCGCGCGCTCTCGGAATTCGAGACGCTGGCCGGGTTCCTCGATCATGTCTCGCTGGTGATGGAGAACGACGAAGACGCCGTCGGCGATCGCGTCTCGCTGATGACGCTGCATGCAGCGAAGGGGCTGGAGTTCGATACGGTGTTTCTGCCCGGCTGGGAGGAGGGCGTATTCCCCAACCAGCGAGCGCTGGACGAGGGCGGGGTCAAGTCGCTGGAGGAGGAGCGGCGGCTAGCTTATGTGGGCCTGACCCGGGCGCGGCGGCGGGCGATCGTCAGCCATGCGGCAAACCGGCGGGTCTATGCAAATTGGCAGACAAGCATCCCGAGCCGGTTCATCGACGAATTGCCGTCGGAACATGTGGCGCAGGAGGGGTCGGCGGCTCTGGCGCGCGACGCGCGGATCGCCGCGGCGACCAGCTTCCCGGCGCAGTTCCCGCTGGTGGCGCGACGTGTGCGGACGGTGGAGGCTTGGGAGCAACCGGCGCGGCCTGCTCGGTCGGAGGCGATCCCGGTGGGGGCGCGAGTCTTCCACCAGAAGTTCGGCTACGGCACGGTGCGGGCGGCCGAGGACGATCGGCTGGATATTGCGTTCGATAAGGCGGGGGAGAAGCGAGTGCTCGATCGATTTGTCGAAAGAGCGTAGGCGCCGCCCTCGTGTCGCGGAAGCAAGTCCGGCCCAGAATGTCCTCGCATTTGGCGACGAAGCGCCCAGCCTGCTTTACTGCGGGGACGGCACTTTCCAGGCGACTTGCGGATCGATTGCGCGATCGGCAATCGGATTGCAGGCGCGATCACTCGACGAAAATGTCGGCAGTCAGGTGTTGAAGTCGTGACCACTCCTCGTCGGTCGTTGCAATTCCGTGGGTTCCACTTTGTGTGATTTGATCGACGCTCCGGCGTTCTTCGAAACGACCGCCGGTGCAGCATCAAATCCACGCGGATAGGCGCGACGAGCCGCGACGTCGTAAGGGTGATTGCAAAGATTGCTTCGGCTTCTACCAGCGGCCTGCGCCCCTGATCAATAAGTCATCCTGTCTCGTGCGCCATCACTCGACTCTGTCTCGTCGGAGTTCGCGCATGGGCGGGGCATGCTGCTGATACGCGGTGGTGTCGAAAGCCGTGCCGGCGTCGCCAAGAAACTCGATCCGCAATTCCGCCGACCGATCGAGTTCCTTGCAGCGCGCAGGCAATGGCTTTAGGAACGCCGCGACATCACAGTCGGAATGAGAACGCGCGTGACCTCGTGCGCGGGCCAAACAAGATAACACGGTCCAACCGCGCCCCGTAGATGGCATCGAGCACTGCCCCTATAGCGGTCCAGCACGTGGCCATTCGTCGCGTGGATCGTCATGGCACTTTTCTGAACTTACGCAATATGCGCCAAACTCTGCCAGCTGCGACAGTGGCAACTGACGATGGGCGGTCACCACCCCATCAGCGCGAGCGGCCCCCTGCGCTATTCCGCCCCCCACCCTCCGTCGATCACCAGGCTTGCGCCGGTCATGAACGCCGAGGCGTCGGACGCGAGGAACACCACGCCGCCCGCCATATCCCTCGGTGTGGCGAACCGCCCCAGCGGCGTGCGATCCAAAAGGCGCTTGCCGTGCACATCATGCTCCAGCAGCCCGTGCGTCAGGTCCGTATCGACCCAACCCGGCGCCAATGTGTTGACCCGCACGCCGCGTTTGGCCCAGTCCAGCGCCAGCGCTTTGGTTAGCATCTCTACCCCACCCTTGGACGCGCAGTACGGCGCCGAGCGCGACAGCCCCCCGTGCCCCGCTACCGAACTCACATTGATGACCGACCCGCCCGCTCCCATTGCGCCGCCGAGATGCTTGCAGCACAAGAACACGCCGGTCAGGTTCACGTCGATGATGTGCTGCCACTCTTCAAGACTGGTGCGCTCGACGCCGCGGAAGATCGGGTTGACGCCGGCGTTGTTGACCAGCACGTCGATGTGTCCGCAGCGTGCCAACACCGCGTCGCGCAATGCCAGCACATCCGCCTCGCGCGAGACGTCCGCCACCTGCACCATGCTGCGATCGCCGATTGTCGCTGCCGCATCCTCCAAGGTTACGCGGGTTCGGCCGACCAACACGAGGAAAGCACCGCGACGACCCAGGGCCTCCGCCATGCCGCGACCGATGCCGCGACCGGCACCAGTGATCACGCACACCTTGCCGGTCAGGTCGAAATCGTCGATCACCAGTTCGCTCCATGCCGCGCGATACGCTGCGCCAGCGACCAGCGGTGCACTTCCGAGGGGCCATCGTAGATGCGGAAGGCGCGCACTTCGCGGAACAACCGCTCGACCAGCGTTTCGCCGGTGACTCCCTGGCCGCCGAGCACCTGCACGCAGCGATCGACCACGCGCCAAATTGCCTCGGAGCACACGACTTTAGCAATCGAGGATTCGGTGGTGCCGCGCGCACCCTGGTCCAGCAGCCAGGCGGTGTGCCAGATCGCGAGGCGGCTCACGCGAATGTCAATCTCGTTGTCGGCAAGCATGAAGCCGACGCCTTCGTGGCTTACCAGCTTCGCGCCGAACACTTCGCGCTCGCGCGCATACGCGGTGGCGATGTCGTGCGCGCGTCGCGCCGCGCCGAGCCAGCGCACGCAGTGTGTCAGCCGAGCCGGCGCCAGGCGCACCTGCGCGTAGCGGAAACCCTTGCCTGGCTCACCGAGAATGTCGGATGCCGGCACGCGCAAATCGTCGAATTTCACCACCGCGTGGCCGCCGGCGAAGGCCTGGTCGAGGCTCTCCATCGTGCGGACGATCTCGATGCCAGGCTGATCCATATCGGCGACGAACATGGTCGCGGCGCCGTCCTCGCCTTTTGCCATGATGATCGCGAAGGCCGCACCGTGCGCCCCGGTGATGAACCATTTGCTGCCATTAATCACCCAGTGATTGCCGTCCTTCACTGCGGTGGTGTTGATCGCAGAGGGATCGGAACCGGCGCCGGGCGCGGGCTCGGTCATGCAGAAGCAGGAACGCGTCGCGCCGCTCGCCAGCGGGCGCAGCCAGCGTTCCTTTTGTTCGTGGGTGGCGACGGCGTCCAGAAGATGCATGTTGCCTTCGTCGGGTGCGAAGATGTGCATCGCAACGGGACCGAGCAGGGAATAGCCGGATTCCTCGAACACGATGGCTTTGCCCACATGGTCGAGACCGAGGCCGCCGTACTCCGGCGACACGTGCGGCGCGAGCAAGCCGGCCTCGCGGCCGAGGGCGACGAGCTCGCGGCGGAATTCTTCAGTTGGCCCGTGCCGTGTCTGTCGGCTGTCGGACTCGAGCGGCATGATCTTGTCGCGGATGAACGTACGCGTGCGCTGCTGGAGGTCTTGCAGCTCCGGAGTCAGGGAGAAATCCATCGTAGTTTCCTCCATGTCATGGCCGGCCGCGGGTCGCCCACCCACGTCTTTGTAACGCTGGCGATAGCAAGTCGTGAGTGACTTTGTGAAGCCCAGCCATGACACACAGTATTATCAGAAGGCGCGTCCCTGCGCGATTTCGTGCGTGAATTCAAGAATTCCGGTGCCGATCGCGCTCAGCTTCTCGTAACGCCGGTCCATCGTGACCCCGGTTCGCCAGCGCAGGCCAAGCTGCAGGAATATCACCGCCAGCTTGTACATCGCCAGCACGCGATGGAACACAAAGTCCGACACGTCGCGTCCGGTCAGCCGCGCGTATTCCATCACGGCCTGCTGGCGCGGCCACAGGCACGCTTCGTCCGCCGGCATCTGCGCCATATCGTGCATCGCCCACGGATCGTCGGCATGAATCCAGTAACTCAGCAGCGTGGCAAAATCGAACAGTGGATCGCCGCGCGTCCCCTGGTCCCAATCTACCACCGCGACCGGAGACAAGTCGCGCGGAGCAAGAATCATGTTGTTCAGCTTGAAGTCGTTGTGCAGCAGCCCCGGCTGCGCGTCCGGCACGAGCCGCTGCTCCAGCCACGCGCCAACGTCGTGATGCAGTGCGTCGGTTCCAGCCTCCTTCGCCGCCCAGCCGCGTTTGCGCCAACCGGCGACCGCGCGTGCCAGGAAGCCATCGGGGCGGCCGAGATCGTCCAGACCCACCGCCGCGGTATCCACCGCATGGATCGCGGCGATCGTCTCCAGCAGAACATGCGACAACCGATCTCCGATCTCCGGGCGGTGCGCGAGTTCCAGTGGCATGCGCTCGCGGATCACCAGCCCGCGGCGATATTCCAAAATCTGGAACGGCTGGCCAATCAGCGCCGGATCGTCGCACAGCAGCATACTGCGCGGCACGAATTTCAGCGCGTCGGGAAGCCGCGACAGGATGCGATGCTCGCGCGCCATATCGTGACTGCCGGCCGGCAACTCTCCCATCGGTGGCCGCCGCAGCACGTACGGGTTGCCGTTCAGATGAATTAGGTAATTGAGATTAGCCAGCCCGCCGGCGAACTGCCGCGGCGGGGGCTCGGTATCCAGCCGCAATCCACGCGACGCCAGAAACGCGCGCACGGCAGCCCAATCGAGCGGCACGCTCTCCTCGGGTGAGCGCAGATCGGCGGGCGCATCGTTGGGCACGGCTCCTCCTGCCTGGGTGCTCGATCACCCATAGCGGAAAGCCGCTGGCAAGGGCAGCGCCCGGATGACAAAATCGTAATTCGCCTCGCTGAACCGGCTACCTACTTCCCCCCGCAGGACCGCGAGAGGACCACAGCGGCATGTCCCTCAACCCACTAATCCTGTCGCGTCTGCAATTTGGCTGGGTGATCGGCTGGCACATCATGCTGCCGGCGTTCACCGTCGGGCTCGCCTCGTACATCGCACTGTTGGAAATTTTACATCTCGCCACCGGCCGGGAGATCTACTTTCGCATCTCCGCGTTCTGGACGAAGATTTTCGCAGTCGCGTTCGGTATGGGTGTGGTCTCCGGGGTGGTGATGCCCTTCCAGTTCGGCACCAACTGGAGCCGCTATTCCTACGCCACTGCCAATGTCCTTTCTCCCCTGTTCGCGTACGAAGCGCTGACCGCGTTCTTCCTGGAAGCCGCATTTCTCGGTGTGCTGCTGTTCGGCCGCCACCTTGTGCCGCGCTGGGCACACTGTGTGTCCGCCTGCATGATCGCGGGTGGAACGCTGTTCTCGTCCTTCTGGATCCTGTCTGCCAACAGTTGGATGCAGACGCCCGCTGGCGCAACACTGGTCGACGGGCGCTTCGAACCAACCAACTGGCTGGCGATCGTTTTCAACCCATCCTTCCCGACGCGACTCGGCCACACCGTCGTCGGCTTCTACATCACCACCGCGTTCGTCGTGCTGAGCGTCGCCGCCGGCTACCTGCTGCGCGAGCGCTTCGTAGAGGAAGCGCAGCGCATGTTGTCGATGAGTCTCTGGCTGCTGCTGATCTTCGTCCCGCTGCAGATCTTTCTCGGCGACGCGTCGGGGCTCGTCACGGAGCGGTACCAGCCGACGAAGCTCGCTGCGATTGAGGGCGATTGGCAAACGCGCGCGCAGATGCCCCTGGTCCTGTTCGCCATTCCTGACCAGAAACATGCCGCGAACCACGACGCGATCGAAGTTCCCATCGTCGGCAGCCTGATCCTAAAGCACGACCCAAACGGCACAGTAACCGGACTGGACCATTTTCCGCGAAGCGACTGGCCGCCTGTGATCGTCGTGTTCTTCTCCTTCCGTATCATGGTCGGTATTGGCTTCCTGATGCTGGCGATCGTTCTGGCCGGTAACGCATTGCGTTGGCACGGCCGCGTGTTCTCCCACCGCTTGTTCCTACAAATATGCCGCGCAAGCGTGCCGATCGGCTTCATCGCCGTGCTCGCAGGCTGGGTCACAACCGAAGTCGGCCGCCAGCCCTGGACCGCGTATGGCCTGCTGCGCACCGCGGATTCCGTGACGCCGTCGCTTACCGGTTGGAACGTCGCGCTTTCGTTGGCCGGTTATGCCATCGCCTATCTCATCATCTATCCGTCCGGGCTGCTGGTCATGGCGCATCTGGTGCGGCGCGGCCCATCCGACATAGAGCAACAGGCACCCATCGAAGGCGGCCAACCGCGATCGCCAACGCGCCCCGTCGCGGAAACCGTGGGAGACCTGCCATGAACCCAGTTCTGGACTTCGTGCCGGTGTGGACAGTCATCCTCGGCGCGGCGGTGTTCTTCTACGTGTTGCTCGACGGCTTCGACCTCGGCATTGGCATCCTGCACGCGCTGGCGCCGGACGACGAAGCACGCGCCATCATGGTCGCCTCGGTCGCACCGGTGTGGGACGGCAACGAGACTTGGCTGGTGTTTGGCGGCCTCGGCTTGCTCGCGGCGTTTCCGGCGGCCTACGCGATCATCGTTCCTGCGGTGTATTTCCCGATTGCCATCATGCTCTTGGCGCTGATTTTCCGCGGTGTCTCCTTTGAGTTCCGCTATCGCGACACGCCGCGTCGCCGCTTCTGGGAGCGCGGCTTCTCAATCGCTTCGCTGTTCGCCGCGTTCGCACAGGGCATCGTGCTAGGCGCATTCATCCAGGGCTTCCAGACCGACGGGCAGACATTCACCGGCAGCAGTCTCGACTGCTTCTCGCCGTTCTCGATCGTCGTCGGGGTCTGCCTGGTGTTCGGCTACGCGTTACTCGGCGCCGGCTGGCTCGTGCTGAAGAGCGAGGGCGCGCTGCAGGCCTGGGCGCGACGGCACGGCCGTTTCGCCCTCGGCGGCGTATGTATCGCGCTGGTGGTGGTCAGCGTCTGGACCCCGCTGGCAGAGGCCAGTGTAGCAGAGCGCTGGTTCTCGTGGCCGAACACTGTGGTTTTGCTGCCGGTGCCGCTGGTTACGCTGTTGATCGTGGTGGCGACCTGGCGCTCGCTACTGCGCCCAAGCGCGAGCTTTGGTCCTTACGCTGGCGCGATGGGTCTGTTTGCCATGTCGTATATCGGCCTGGCCATCAGCCTATGGCCGATGATCGTGCCGTATCATCTGACGCTCTGGCAGGCGGCTTCCAACCCGTCCACCCAAGCTTTCCTGCTGGTCGGCACGCTATTTCTGTTACCGGTCATCCTCACTTATTCCGGATGGTCTTATTGGGTATTCCGGGGCAAGGCACGGCCGCACTCGACATATTGATGCGATCGTGCCGCATTCCCTGCCCGCTGGAGTGGGGCTGAGGGAAGGGGTTCCGGCGCATGAACACCCCGTCCCCCCTCCCTCACCCCCTACGGCGAGAAGATACCGTTTGGGTCACGCTGCCACATCAACCAGCACCACCTCCGCGTCGTCATTGGCGATGATCGCTAATTCGGCTTCACCGGTCACCGCAATGCCGTCACGCGGGCCAACAGCGACACCATTGACCGTAACCGACCCGCTCGCCGGCACCAGGTAAGCGCCACGCCCGGCCACGAGAGGCACGCGCACTGTCTCGCCCTTCGCCAGGGTACCGGCAAGCAATGCCGCGTCGGCATAAAGATGCAGCGCATCACTCGCCGCATCCGCTTCGCGCCCGCTTGCCAATACCGAAAGTCCGCCACCGAGCTTGGGGAAGGTACGTGTGTCCCAGCCGGGCACAACGCCGCGTTTGTCAGGTAGAATCCAGATCTGGAACAGCGTCGTCGGTGTCTGTCCCAGATTATATTCTGCGTGCACGATGCCGGTGCCGGCGTGCATCACCTGGACGTCGCCGGCATCAGTGCGGCCTTCGTTGCCCAGGCTGTCGCGATGCGTAATAGCGCCCTTCCGCACATAGGTGACGATCTCCATGTCGCGGTGCGAATGCGGGTCGAAACCGGTGCCCGCCGCGATCTCATCGTCGTTCCACACACGCAGCCGGCCGAAGCCCATGCGCGCGGGGTCATAGTAGTCGGCGAAGCTAAAGTGGTAGTGCGTATTCAGCCAGTCGTTTTCGAATGCGCCAAGGCGCGTGAAAGGACGCACGTCGATCATCGCAGGTTCTCCTCCGGAAAACGTTCGATACCGAACGATTGAACGCGCACATGGGGGTGCGCCCGAGGTTTCGCAAGGGCTCGCCGGATCAGGCAACTCGAGCGTGCGAGGTTCGATGCAACCACGTCATATGCGGGTCGAATATCCCTTGGCGAAAGCGGGACGCTGCATCGGCCACGATAGGGCGGAGCGGGCGCGAGCGCTGCAGTTCGTGTTTTTGTCGGTCGGCAGAACCGACGACATGCTCGGCGCTGTATGGAGCGAGATAAACCTTGAAGTTACCTGGAGCCTACCGGCAAGCGGGATGAAAGAAGCTACGTCCCACACGCTAGCGCTGCGTAAGGACGCAATCAGCCAGCTTTACCAGCTAACGGGCGACCGAACGCCACGGCCGGACGATCTGCCATTTCCGGGTAAGGCGACCAGGTTTGCGCAGGACACCACGCGGTTACAGCTGCGCTCCCTGCCCAGCCGTGGTGGCCCGACCACCCATGCGAGTACGGATTCAGCACGTGGCCGATAGTGCGCACCAAGTTTCCGTCCGAGTTGGCGGAGGCCTCGCTCGCGCATCTATCGGGCAACAGGTCATAAAGGGCCCGCAGCGGAAGCGATGGCCGATGACGCAGGCGTTGGGGAGTTTCCCAGCGACGGGCAAGGCGTAGCTGCCCATCCGAGACCGTGCCAGCGTTGAGGTTGACGATAGGCGGGAGTGAGCAGAGGCGCTTTCTGATCAATCTCCGTAGCTTCCCACGACCATTCGTCACGTTTGCCGAGCAAGCTGGTCGGCCGGAATGCACAATCAAATGCGTGGTAAGTCACAAACGCCATGGCATGACGTTCGGCGTATACGCCGGGGGGCCGTCTCTAGAGCAACGGTGGGACTGCGTGGCTGCGGTGTCTCGGCGATTAAGGAAGCATGCAATAACGGTTAAAAAGATGTAAGCGGATTGCATCCGGAGCATCCTGCTACCAAGTTTGAAATCGTGCGGTGAATGAGACCCCCAATCGCCGCAGACGTGCCTTCAGCAAGAACGGATATCGGATTGACTACCCCACGGCCGCCCTGGCCGTGGGGACTCCGTTTTTGTGAGGCCTCACCCATCAAACCAAGCCTAGCACAAACGACAACTGCGACTTCTGCGAGCCGAAAGTCGATCCTTCTCAATTCCACCGCCGATACTGCGCAGATCATCGGGATTTCGGTATTGAGGAAGCAACAGGAGACGCAGTATGGCTGCTGTTCCTGCCCGCTGATGCACTCCGTCTGTACCACGCTCTGCAGAGACTCATCGCGCATAATCCTTCGCCGTAGCGCCAGATCGGCAGGTGTCATGTTTCTATCCTTTTCTTGCTTTGCCGTTGGCGCCGGCCAACAGGACCACCTAATCAGGTCTTGACGATTACCAGGCCGGCCGTGACTACACGTTAAGCACTATTAACCCGTTTGTTAACCACCATGCTAATGTCGCGCAAGCGAGACGCGCATTTAAGTATTCGAGACCCACGACATCAACACAACAGAAAAACCGGGGCCGGTAATATATGCACGTCGTTGGC
>JASHVB010000955.1 GCA_030039695.1 Acetobacteraceae bacterium | reverse complement strand
GCCGTCCTCGTCGTCGCGATGCAGCGTGCCGAGGAACTCGTCGCCCGCCATGACCTCGACCGAGGCACTATGGTTCCTGGGGACTCTGATATGAATGCGGCGCCCGCCAAGTGCCGTGCGAAGATACGCCTCGACGCGCGCGATATCACCCGCTGTCATGCCCGCCTTCCGCGCGGTGGAACGCTCAAGCGGTGCCGGCCGTTCCGCCTCCGCGGGCCTCGATGTCCGCAACTTGCTCACGCAGCCTCGCCTCCAGTACATCGCCCAGCATGCCAACCGTCTGACGTGACTGGCCTGATCTCGCGATCCCCTCACAGTAGAGGATGCGCAAGCCTCGGATCAATCCGTCTCGCTGATCGCGCGGCTGCGAGACGATTTCCATGGCCAAACGCTGGGGGGCGCCATCGGCATCCATTGCCCGCAGGAGTGCGGTCCGCACAGAAGGTAACATGTCCATCGCTCGGCGACGCATAGCACGGCACCGGTCGCACCTGTGAGTCGCCATTCCGCGAGCAGGCGTGTCCAGTCGTTCCCGCCCGCCGGGACGCGCCATCCCGGCGGGGGTGTCGGTCTGCCCGTCAGGTGATCCGGCCCCCTCGGCTGGGCGACCCAGCCATCGGCAGGATGTCGAAGTCCGGACACCGACGGATGGAGGACGGGTTGCGGAGTTTGATGTCGCGACAAACGAATCCGGGAAGGATCACGAAACCCGCGAGTGCGTCGAACGCACCGAATGACATACCGTGGTGACGTTCCAGGCCCGCTTGATCTCGATCCTTGAAACCCGCGCCCTGAACGGGCGCTTGGTCGGGGTGGTCGGCAAATTGCAGCGATGGACGGACAGAAGGCCAGATCAATCGGCTCAAGACCTTGAATCACGTGATGTTCGGCCGAGCCGATGCCGACCTGCTCCGAGCGTGATTGTTGCCCATTGGTGAGGTCCTCGATCACCGAGTTTGCGGATGACCCGAATTTTCGGCAACAGGACAGCCGCGCGACGTGTTTGCTTGAATTCTTCAGGCCACCTGGTTCTCCGCGACGATCGTCCTGAAGAATGAGGCGCTGAGCTTCGGCGTCCGCTGCAGCGTCGCATAATCCACGCGGATCAGCCCGAACCGGGTTCCGAAACCCGCCGACCATTCGAAGTTGTCCATCAGGCTCCAATGGAAGTAGCCCCTGACCGGGACCCCTTCCGACGTCGCGCGCTGAAGCTGCGTCAGGTAGTTGCGCAAGAACATGATCCGGTCGCTGTCGTAGACAGCGCCGTCTGGCACCGGGTCGTCAGCCGCGCCGCAACCGTTCTCGGTGATGTAAATGTCCTTGACCCCCCATAACTTCGTGAGGTGACGCGGCGCCCAATAGAGGGCTTCTGGCCCAATGAAGTGCCAGGGCGAGGCCATTCGCGGATGAGACTTCGAATATGGCAGAAGCTGATACCCCGGTGCTGCATTAATAGCTCGCACATAGTTCGGGACGTAAACGTTGATCCCAACAAAATCGAGAGGACTGCTAATAATCCTCAAATCGTCGGCAGTGAACTTCGGGGCGTCCGCCCCAGCGGCCGCGAGGAAGGCGTCGGTGTAGCGACCTTCCAATATGACAGTCAGATATCCTGCGTTGGCTTCGCGGGTGAAATGTTCAGCGGCGGCGATATGTTCTGCGGTCTCGATGACGGGAACCCCCGATGTGATGTTCTCCGCCAGTCCAACCTGGGTTCCTGGCGCGGCCTTGTCTCGGATGGCCTGGACGGCAAGACCATGGGCGAGGACGGCATGGTGGCGGACCTGATTGAGGCGCGCAGGCGGAAGCTTGAGGCCGGGCGCGAGAACGCCCGCGCCATGGCCCAAATCCACGAAGGTGGTGAACTCATTGATGGTGAAGAAATGCCCGACGCGGTCGCTCAGCTTCTCCGTGACATACCCGGCATAGTCTGCACACGCCTTGGCGGTGTCGCGCGACTCCCATCCACCCCAGCGATCCTGAAGGGCTTGAGGAAGATCCCAATGATAAAGCGTGGCATAGGGAGCGATTCCGTTGGCGCCAAGCTCGTCGGTCAGGCGGCTATAGAAGTCCAACCCCCTCGGATTCGGAGCGCCGGTTCCATCGGGAAACACGCGCGGCCAGGAGATAGAGAAGCGGTAGGCGTTCGCCCCCAGGGCCTTCATCAGTTGAACGTCTTCCTTGTATCGATGATAGTGGTCGTCCGCCACGTCGCCGGTGTCGCCGTCCTTGATCTTCCCCGGCGTGTGGGCGAAGCGGTCCCAGATCGACTCGCCCTTGCCGTCTTCGTTCCATGCGCCTTCGACCTGATAGGCGGCCGTCGCGGTCCCCCATAGAAAGCCGTCAGGGAAGCGGCGAGCCGCGGCGGGAGCGACTTCGCTCGACTGAGCGCAGGCTTCTCTGGTTGCCACTGGGGTCCCCAACACGCCGACCATGGCGGAACCGCCGATTATCGCCACATCGCGTCGTGTCATCTCTGCAGGCATGCACGCCTCCCTTGGCTGGTCGCAGGTACCGGGCTCTACCAGGAATACCGCTTAGAACCCTCTCCGCGCGTCCCTTCCTGCGCCGCTCACTATACGCTTCCGCGTTTCGCCGAGCCGATACCGACCTGCTCCGAGCGAGATTGTTGCCCATCGGTGAGGTCCTCAATCATCCGGTTTGCGGATGACCCGCAATTGCTGAGGAGCCTGTTCGTTCGCGAATTTGCTGCCGGCTAAGATGAGAACAAGCCCATTGGCCTTATCCCAGGCATGACAGAACTTACTATCAGCGAACCCGCCGCGTTCGCCACGGCACTTGCCCTATTCGCCCAGCTTCTAAGTGGGGTGTCAACACAACTCCGCCTTGACGAACTTCCCATGCAGACGTTCGTCATTCAGAGTTACTTGTCGCCGTTTGGCCGGGAACGGACATTACAATGGGTGTCGAGGGCGCGACCTCAAATGCGCCGTAGTCGCTGCGGGCCTGGTCGGAATCATTGCCGAAGGACAATTCGGGCAGCGCCGCGCCCTGCATGATGTTCCAGTCCTCGTAGTCGGTCCCATCGTCCCAGGCAATCGAATCGGACAGCCAGCTGTACCGCGCAAGCCCCGCCTCTCTCACGGCGTCGCAGACCGGTCCGGAGCCATACACGCCGACCGCATAATCCTCCGTTCCCTCGCCCGCCGTCGTGAGGCCCGCGTTAACGCCGCGAAAATAGCTGACAACTGACGCGAGATCGTCATCGTGCGCATGGAAGTCGGCGGCGAAATAGATGGCGCTGCCGACAGGTTGGCCCACAGCTCTCGCCTCGCCATAAGCCGTCAAGGCGTCATTATACCCCCACTCGTAAGTGAAGTGCGCCGGCTCGGGTGAATGGTATTCATATACCGCGACAATCTTCAGACCCACGGACGACAGGTGCTGCGCCTCGCTGGGCGACAGCGCCGGCCACCTGGAGTCTGCGTCGCGATAATAGCGGGCGACAAACTCGACCCTGGCCTCCTCAAGTTCATTTAAGACGTCGCTCGAATCGATCGCCATGTCGATTCCCAGCCCCTGCCCGACGGTCGGCGGCAGTGCCGGGGGCGGGGACGGGTCCGCGCGCGGCGGGTCGTAGCAGCCAGCGAGCACCAGCGCCGGGAAAATCGCTGCCAAACTAATCAGCTTCAACGTTCTGCTCCCCCCGTCGCAGCCCGCTGTTATGGAGTTTCGTCTCTACGGCGCATAACCGCAAGCGATTTCGCGCGCCCTGCGACTCTTCGGCAAACGGGCCTGCGGGTTCTGGTGCAAATTGCTTGGTCGCCACGCGATCGAGGGTGCCGATTTCTGATGCTGCCAGCTTTGCCAGGCTGCAAGCGTGGCGTCGCGGTCGGGGGCGCACTTCGATCCCGATGTCGCAGCCGGCTGAGATTGAATTGCCCTTTGCGGATCCGCCGCAGCCGTTCGATCCCCTCTATGGGGATCGCAACGGTCCTCAGGCGCTTCAACCTGAGCATGGGCTCGATCCCTAGTTTCACATGTCTATAAGGCTGTGTGGCCGAGTGCGGCCTCGGCAGTGAGTCGGACAAATCCGCTGCGCTCGACATTGCCTGATCCGGAGAGCCTGGCATCCTCACCGAGCACGACCATCTCCTCTTTAGTTCGTCACCGGCCGGCGGCCGACCCGCCCTGGATGAAACTGTCGGCAGTGTGTCCTGTGCTGTAATCTGAAGGGGCTGTCGGCGCGGAGGTCGGTTTCTTCTTGGTGCGAAAGAGCCCGTTCTTTAGTTTGACCTGGGGTACCTCGATCACCCCCACTGGAGCGAAGGGACGGCATCGCCGTCTTGGGAGCACGTTTCGTAGAGTTCATCTTTGAGAGGTCCCCATGCCGGCAGCACTGGCATAGGAGAGACGACGATGGACGTCATGCATGAGCGGGTTGCCGGTCTTGATGTGCACAAGGAGACGATTGTCGCCTGCGTGCGAATCATGGCGGGGGGCAAAGCAACTCGGGAATGCCGGACATTCGACACGACGACGGTGGGCCTTGAAGCGTTGCTGGGTTGGCTGACCGAGAGCGGTTGCACGCACGTGGCGATGGAAGCCACCGGGGTCTACTGGAAGCCAGTGTGGAATATCCTGAGCGAGGGCAAGTTCGAGCTAATGGCGGCCAATGCGGCGCACATCAAGAACGTGCCCGGCCGCAAGACGGACATGAACGACGCGATGTGGATCGCCGATCTGATGAGTTGCGGGCTGATCAAGGCGAGCTTTGTCCCGGACCAGGAGATCCAGGAACTGCGCTCGTTGCTGCGTAGCCGCAAGCAGCTGACGCGCGAGCAGACCCGGCA